>DYNS01000083.1 GCA_020720965.1 Anaerolinea sp.
CCCGCGCAGCAGACTGCCTGGGATGCCCTCTCTGCCGCCCTGCCCGCCCCCTCCTTGCCCTTTCTCCTACGCGGCGTTACCGGCTCTGGCAAAACCGAGCTGTACTTACGTGCCGTAGCCCAAACCTTGCGGCAGGGCAAAGGGGCGCTCGTCCTTGTGCCAGAAATTGCCCTCACCCCCCAAACGGTGCGCCGATTTTTGGCAAGGTTCCCAGGGCAAGTGGGGGTGCTGCACAGCCGGCTTTCTGAGGGGGAGCGTTACGACACCTGGCGGCGCGCTCGCAGCGGACAGGTGCAGGTCATCATCGGGGCGCGTTCCGCCCTGTTTGCGCCCCTGCCCCAACTGGGGCTGATTGTGCTGGACGAATGTCACGACCCGTCTTACTACCAGTCCGAGCCGCCTTTTTACCATGCCGCCGAAGCCGCCCTGGCATACGCCCGTCACACCGGGGCGCTTGCCTTGTTTGGCAGCGCCACCCCGCCAGTCGATTTGCGCTTTCACGCTCAACAAGGCGCAATGCGCCTGCTGGAACTGACCGAGCGGGTGATAGAACCCGCCCCTCAAGCCTCGCCCAGCCTCCGCGCAGCCCTGCCCGGCGGCTTGGCTCCCGTTTCGGTGGTAGATATGCGCCTGGAACTGCAAAGCGGCAACCGGGGCATCTTTAGCCGCACCCTGCTGGAAAGCCTTGCCGAGACGTTGGAGCGCGGCGAGCAAGCCATTCTCTACCTCAACCGGCGCGGAACAGCCACTTACGTCTTTTGTCGCGCCTGCGGCTACGTGGCGGAATGCCCCCAATGCCAAACTCCCCTGGTGCAGCACGGCGAGGCAAAGAACGCTGTGCTGCGCTGTCATCGCTGCGGCTATCAGCGTAAACTGCCCGCCGCCTGCCCCCAATGCGCCAGCCCGCACATCCGCGCCTATGGTTTGGGCAGCGAGAAGGTGGAGCAGGAAGTGCAAGCCCACTTTCCCCAAGCCCGCACCCTGCGTTGGGATAGCGAAACCACCACCCAAAAAGACGCTCACGAACACATTCTTACCCATTTTTCCAACCATCAGGCAGATGTGTTGGTGGGAACCCAAATGCTTGCCAAAGGGCTGCACCTGCCCCTCGTCACCCTGGTCGGCGTTGTCTTGGCAGAGGTGGGGTTAACCCTGCCAGACCCCTTTGCGGGGGAAAGAGTCTTTCAACTCCTCACCCAGGTCGCCGGGCGTGCCGGGCGCTCGGCGCGTGGCGGAAGGGTAATTTTGCAAACCTTTATGCCCCAAAACCCGGTCATTGTGGCGGCAGCCGGGCAGGATTACACCGCTTTTTACCAGCAAGAACTGCAAAACCGCCTCAGCCTCGGCTACCCGCCCTATTACCGCCTTGCCCGCCTGGAATATCGTCACGAGGACGAAGCCCAAGCCCAAACCCAGGCAGAAAGCCTTGCCGCCGCCATACGCCTGCGTTTATTACAAACCAATCAAAAAATAGAAGTTATTGGCGCGTTTCCCTCCCCCTTTGCCAAACTAGGCGAAAACTACCGCTGGCAAATTCTCCTACGCGGTGCAGACCCTGCCAACTTTTTGCGCCAGGTTGCCATGCCCCCCGGCTGGCGGGTGGAAACATCCCCGCGTAGCCTGCTCTAAAACACAAACCGCCTGCAACTGTCCCTGGTTGCAGGCGGCTTGATTGAGGAGAATGCTTACTCCTTATTTTATGCAACAGGTTAAGAACAACCTGAACAAAACCTAAACATTGGATGAGAAATCTACAACCAGCATCCGCTCCAAACCGGCAAGGTCTTTTTGAATACGGATGTCGGCATCTGGAAAAGCCTCCCGCGCCAGAGCGCGGAGCGCCGCCCCCTGCCTATACTCCATCTCTAGCAGGAGCAAACGCCCCTTTGCCCGGCTTACCGTTAAAAGAGCAAACAGCCCCCGGAACAAGTCCAACCCGTCCGCGCCGCCATCCAGCGCCAGCGAAGGCTCCCGCCCAAAGATGGGCAGTTCCCTCAGCGCAGCGGAGGGGATGTAAGGCAGGTTGGCGGTGAGAATATCGAAGGGCGGCAGGGCAAGCCCTTGGAGCAAATTGGTTTGCACCCATTGCACCCGATTTTGCACCCCATGCTTTTGAGCGTTCCGCTTTGCCACCCGTAGCGCGGCGGCAGAAAGGTCGGTTGCCAGGCATTGGGCTTGGGGCAAATGAGTCGCCAGGCAGATGGGGAGAATGCCAGAGCCGGTTCCCACGTCTATGCAGCGGTACACAGGCTGAGGTTGCGCTCTGGCAAAGGCGAGGGCGGTTTCCACGAGCAGCTCCGTCTCCGGGCGCGGAATCAGCACAGCGGGGGAGACTTCAAATTCCAAACCGAAAAATTCCCATTTGCCTAAAAGGTAGGGCAGGGGTTCTCCGTTTTCCAGTTGCTGCCAGGCTCTTTGCATTTGGCTGCGCTGAGCGGGCGTGAGAGGCGTTTGGGGGTGTGTTAAAAGCCAAGTGCGGCTGCGCCCCAAAATGTGCGCCAGCAGCACCTGGCTTTCCAGGCTTTTAAGCCAGTCTGAGACCATGAGGGTTAATCTTCGTCTTCGCCGCCGCTGGAAAGGCGCTCGGCTTCGTCTCGTGTGGAGAGTTCTTCGATGAAGGTTTCGATGTCGCCATCCATGACAACCGGCAGGTTGTAGGAGGAAACGCCGATGCGGTGGTCGGTGACTCGGCTTTGGGGGTAGTTGTAGGTGCGGATTTTCTCCGAGCGTTCGCCGGTGCCAATTTGAGAGCGGCGGGCGGCATCCAGTTCGTTGCGGCGTTTTTCTTCCTCGGCTTCAAACAGGCGGGCGCGTAAGATGGAGAGGGCGCGGAGTTTGTTTTGCAGTTGAGAGCGTTCGTCCTGGCAGGTGACGACCATGCCGGTAGGTTTGTGGTACAGGCGCACGGCGGTGGAGTTCTTCTGCACGTTTTGCCCCCCTGCTCCGGCGGAGCGGTACACTTCTATTTCGATGTCGGTTTCTGGTACATGCACTTCCACGTCATCCACTTCTGCCAAGACGGCAACGGTGGCGGCGCTGGTGTGAATGCGCCCTTGCGCCTCGGTGGCTGGCACGCGCTGAACGCGATGCACCCCGGATTCGTATTTGAGTTTGGAGTAAGCGCCTTTGCCTTTAATCTCAAAGGTGATTTCTTTGTAGCCGCCGATGCCAATTTCACTGGCGGACATGATTTCGGCTTTCCAGCGTTGGCGCTCGGCGTAGCGGCTATACATGCGGAAGAGGTCGGCGGCGAAGAGGGCGGCTTCGTCTCCGCCGGTTCCGGCGCGGATTTCTACAATGACGTTGCGCTCGTCTCGCGGGTCTTTGGGGACGAGCAGGGCTTTGATGGCTTTTTCCAGGGCGGGGATGTTTTCCTGCATTTCTGCAATTTCCAACTCTGCCAGGGCGAGCAGTTCCGGGTCGGTTTCGGCTTCGCGCAGGGTTAGGGCTTCTTCCAGCCGTTTTTGCGCCTGGCGGTATTGGGCGGCTTTTTGCACAATTTCTTCCAGGTCGGCGCGTTCTTTGTTCAGGTCTGCCATTTTTTGGTAGTCGGCGCCGACTTCCATGAGTTGGCGGTTGAGTTCTTCGTATCGTTCTTCAATTCCGGCGAGTTTTTCGAGCATGGTTTTCCTCTTCGGGCTTTAGGCGGCACAAGGCGCGGCGTATGCGCCGCGCCTGGGAGGGCTTGCTGTTGGGGGTTTGCTAGTAAATGCTGACGACCATCGAGAGCGCCATGGAGAGGATGAGAATGACGGCAATGATGGCAAAAATTGCCTGGTTGCGGCGCACCTGACGGGTGTGATAGTCTAATTTGGGGGTGGTTTTTTGTTTTTTCATGCTGACCTTTTGCGTTTGGGGCTACATTTTACCACCATGTTTTGTGATGGCGTTTTGCATGGCGGCTTCCAACTCATCCAGGCTGACGGGTTTGGTGATGTAGGCATCCGCGCCCAGGCGCAGGGCTTCGTCTATTTGCACGTCTGTTGCCTCGGAGGAGAGCATGATGATGGGCAGGTGTTTCCACTCTGGGCGGTGGCGCACAAATTCCAGCATCATAATGCCGGTGACTTCGGGCATATTAATATCCAAGATGAGCAGGTCTGGCTTTTTGCCGGTTAACAGTTCTTTGGAAGCGAAGCGGGCGTTGAGGAAGTGCCGGGTCTGACAATCCAGCAGCTTCAGCATCAGCGTAATGGCACGCGCCATTTCTTCGTCATCGTCCACAATCCAGATTTGCTTCATAGGGTGGTTCTCTCAATTTGGTCAAGAAATTCTTCAAAGGAGATTTCATTTTCGGATTTTTGATGTGATTTGGCTTCCCCGTAAGGATGCCAGTGCCAAAATCCACCAGTATTATCAGCTCCGAATATTCTATCCTGGTTATAAATTTGGGCAAAAGCGGTTTTTTTGGTTTTTTGGTTGTAGTAAACGTCTATGAATGATAAATTCGCCAGGTAAACTCTCATCTGGATGTGAAAACTGCCCTCACTGAGAGTTTGAATGCGAATAACGCTTGCGCGGTTGGCGCAGATATTTTGGATGTTTTTGTAAAAAGCGGCAACGCCTATTTGAGCCATGCCGCAATGGTTTCCAGGTCTTTCTGTTCGTAGAGAGCGGATTCCCAATCCCAGTTGTCTTTTTCGACTTCGTAAGCATGAGGGTTGGAGATGTTGCCATTTTGGCAGGCGGCTTCAAATTCCACGAAATTTAAGCCGTATTTTTGTTCATAAGCGTTTATTTTTTGTTGGAGTTCATGCTGTTTCAGGCGAACCAGGTCTTTTAGCGCAATCGAGAGCGCCTGTTCTACCCTCGTTTCTCCGGTAATTTGGCGCAACGCCTGATAAACAGGGTTAGAGAGAGTGGTTGTCTTGGTTAACATGGTCTTACTCCAAATGAGAGCGCAGGTTTTGGGCAACTTCGGCGGGGAGGACTTGTTGCAATTCCTCTTGCGAGGCAGTCCTTATCTTATCTATGGAACCAAAATGTTTCAAGAGGGATTTTCGCCGCGCCGGTCCAATGCCGGGGATAGCGTCCAGGATGGATGCCATCCCTTGCTTGCTGCGGCGTTTGCGGTGCGCGGTAATGCCAAAGCGGTGGGCTTCATCGCGGATGCGCTGCACAAGGTACAACGCCTGCGAGTGGCGCGGCAGCAGCAGGGGCTGCGGATTATGCGGAAAGAAGATTTCCTCCTCTCGTTTTGCCAAGCCCACCACTGCCACCTTCTCCAAAAGCCCAAAGGCTTGCAGCACCTTCACCACCCGCCCCAACTGCCCCTTGCCCCCGTCCACAATAATCAGGTCGGGCAGCAGAGAAAAAGACTCATCGGGTTTGGTCTTGGGCGCGGCGGGGTCGCTTTCTGCCGCGCTTTGCCAGCGCCGAAAGCGGCGGGTGAGCATTTCTTCCATGCTGGCAAAATCGTCCGGGTTGCCGATGGAGGTGCTATCGATGTTGAATTTGCGATACAGCCGTTTGGCGGGTACGCCCTGCTCGAACACCACCATCGCCCCCACCGTAGCCACTCCTTGCGTGTGCGATACATCATAACATTCCATTCGATTGGGGGTCTTTGTCAGCCCCAGGGCAGATTGTAACTCCGCCAGCGCCATCTCCTGCTTGTGACTGTCTGCCTGCCATTGAGCGTGCAGGGCGCTGAGAGTTTCGGCGGCGTTCTCGGCTGCCATTTGCACCAGTTCGCGGGGCTGCCCCTCGCGTGGGACGTGGATTTCGGTTTTTTCTCCGCCCCGCCTCGAGCGCATCCACTCCTGAATGATTTTAGCTTCTTCAATCTCTTCCGGTAGCAGCAGCTGTTCGGGTACGGTTGCCGCCTCGGTGTAGAACTGCTTCAAAAATTCCGAGATAATTTCTGCATCCGGGGCATCTTCTGCCCCTTCCAACACAAAATATTCCCGCCCAATCAATTTTCCGGCGCGAATAAAAAACACCTGCACGCAGGCTTCCGCCTCGCTGCGCGCCATGGCAATCACATCCGAGTCTTTATAATCTGCCGGGAAGACGACTTTTTGCCTTTCCACCACGCTGTGCATGGCTTTCAGGCGGTCGCGCAGGGCGGCAGCTTTCTCAAAGCGCAGTTCCTCGGCGGCGTTTTGCATTTCGGCTTGCACCTTTTCCATCACCGGCTCGGAATGTCCGCTCAAAAATTCCATCAGGTCGCCAATCATGGCGCGGTAGCCCTGTGCAGAAATTGCGCCAATGCAGGGACCGGCACACAGTTTGATGTCGTAGTACAGGCAGGCGCGCTTGTCCTGCCCGCTAATTTCCCGGTCACAGGTCAGGTAAGGGAAGACCTTTCGCAGCACGTCCAAAGTCTGGTACACCGCCCAGGCGGAGGTGTAGGGACCAAAATAACGGGCTCCATCTTCCAGCATTTGGCGGGTGACGGTGACTTTGGGGTAGGCTTCCTGCCAGTGAATTTTGATGTACGGATAACGTTTGTCGTCCTTCAGCCGGATGTTGTACTTGGGGCGCAGGCGCTTAATCAGGTTCATTTCCAAAATCAGGGCTTCCAACTCCGAGCCGACCACAATCCACTCAATATCCCGAATCTCCCTCACCAGGCGGCGGGTCTTGTTATCGTGGCTGGAATCGGCATGGAAGTAAGAGCGCACCCGATTTTTGAGATTAATCGCCTTGCCCACATAAATAATCGTCCCCTCGGCGTTCTTCATCTGGTAACAGCCGGGCTTGGTGGGCAGGGTGTCCAAAATCCCCTGAAGGTGAGTAGAAATCTCTAACATGCGCCCGATTCTAACCCGGAAATGCTCAAAAATCTGGCGTACAATTCCACCCGGAGCCAAAAACAGTGTCCGCTTATCCTTACCTTTTACCCGCCCAAGAGATTCGGCGCGAGATTGTGGTGCAAAACTCGCGCTTTATTGCCACCCTCGCCCCGGTTTTCGATACCGAAGAAGCCCGCGCCTTCCTCCGCCGCATCCGCGCCGAATTTAGCGACGCCACCCACAACGTCCCCGCCTACTTGCTTGGCGGAGGCAACACCCTTACAGAGTATTTTTCGGATGACGGTGAGCCATCCGGCACAGCCGGAAGACCCGCCCTTGCCGTATTGCGCGGCTCCGGGCTGGGGGATGTCGCCCTGGTCATCACCCGTTATTTTGGCGGAACCCTGCTGGGAACCGGCGGGCTGGTAAAAGCCTATACCGAAGCAGCCCAGGCGGTGACGGGGGCAGTCCCCCGTGCCCGGCGCATTCCGGTTGTGCTGGCTCTGCTTGCCATCCCCTACAACCTGTTGGAGCGTTTGCGCCGCCTAGCGCCTCAACACGGCGGAGAAATTCTGCAAGAAGATTTCGCCGCCGACATCACCCTCACCCTGCGTTTTCCGCAGGAGAACTTCTCCGCTTTTCAGGCGGCGCTGCGCGAACTCTCTGCCGGGGCGTTGCGAGCCGAGCCTTTGGAATATGCCCGGCAGCTCGTCCCGGTTTCCTCCCCCGGCGCCGACTAAACCGGGATTACAATTGTGCCAGTTTTCACAAACCACTTTCAATGGATGGATACCCCATGAATCGAACCGAACTGCTTGCTTCTCTCCAAACCAACCCGCCCGAAGTCCTCGTCATTGGCGCGGGCATCAACGGCGCGGGCGCTTTCCGCGACCTGGCGCTGAACGGCGTAAACACCCTGCTGATAGACCGGGGCGATTTCTGCTCTGGCGCCTCCGCCGCCTCCTCGCACATGGCGCATGGCGGAATCCGCTACCTGGAAAACGGCGAATTCCGGCTGGTGCGCGAAGCCGTGCAAGAACGCAACCGCATGATTGAAAACGCGCCCCATCTCGTGCGCCCCCTGCCCACCGTTGTCCCCATGTTCAAACTTTTCTCCGGTCTGCTCAATGCGCCTTTCAAATTTCTCAACCTGTTAGACAAACCTGCCGAGCGCGGCGCTCTCGTCATCAAAATTGGCTTAATCTTTTACGATGCCTTCACAAGCGCCCAAAAAACCGTCCCGCCCCACAAATTTGAAGGACGCGTTGCCTCTTTGCAAAAATATCCCCAACTTGCCCCGGATATCAAATTCACCGCCACCTACTACGATGGGCAAATCCTCAGCCCGGAACGTTACACCGTAGAACTAATTTTGGATGGCGAAGCCGATGGCGGGCGGGCGCTCAACTACCTCTCCTTCCTCGGCGCGGAGGGCGAAACTGTGCGCCTGAAGGACGAACTGAGCGGCGAGATTTTCACTCTTCAGTCCAAACTCATCCTCAACGCCGCTGGACCCTGGATAGACCGCGTAAACGCCTCCTGCGGGTTTAGCGAGCGTTACATCGGCGGCACCAAAGGTTCGCACCTTGTTCTCAATCATCCCGCGCTGCGTCAGGCAATTGGTAACAACGAATTCTTTTTTGAGAACAAAGACGGGCGGATTGTCCTCATTTTTCCTTTCTACGATAAAGTCATTGTCGGTACAAGCGACATCCCCATCCAAAACCCGGACGAAGCTCGCTGCACCCCGCAAGAGGAGCAATACTTCATCGAACTCGTCTCCCGTGTCTTTCCTTCCATTCAGGTGCGCCCGGAACATATCGTTTTCCGCTTTTCTGGCGTGCGCCCGCTGGAGTATATGCAGGCAAAAACAACCGGGCAAATTACCCGCGACCACAGCATCAAAGAAGACGCTCTCGGCAAGATTCCGGTTTATTCTCTGGTTGGCGGCAAATGGACGAGTTACCGTGCCTTTGGCGAGCAAGTGACCGATAAAACCCTCGCCCTGCTGGGGCACAAACGCCGCGCCGACACCCTCCAAACCCCCATTGGCGGCGGCAAAGACTATCCCCGCCTGGGGCTGGCGCAGTTGGAATACATCCGCGCCCTGGCAGAGCAAACCGGGCTGCCCAACCTGCTGCCCAAACACCTCTTCGAGCGTTACGGAACCCGTGCCGCCGAAGTTGCCCAATTCATTCTCGCCGTCAGCGCCGAACCTTTACCCGCCCTGCCGGACGGTTGGACGGTGGGCGAGGTGCGCTTTCTCACCGAGAAGGAACACGCCCAACATCCAGAAGACATCCTTCTGCGCCGTTCCAGCCTTGCCTGGCTGGGCAATGTCACCCGCGCCGGGTTAAGCCAAATTGCCGGGGCAATGGCGCAAAGCCTGGGCTGGGATGCCGCCCGCAGACAAGTCGAAGAAGACCGCGCCCTGGCTATCCTGCGCGAACAGCACGGCGTAGAACTCTCTTAGACGGCGGCGCAAGTTCCCTCAGGCTTTTCTGGCTTTCCTGGCAGGCTTCGCGGTAAAATTCCCGCCATGAACCTTTCCGTCATCGTACCCGTCTATCGCGGCGAGACGCTTCTGCCCCCCCTGGTCAAGCGTCTCGCTGTTGTTTTGCCCCAGGTTGCCGAGAACTACGAGCTCATCCTCGTCCACGACGGCAGCCCGGATAACGCCTGGGAGGTGATAGAAGCCCTCGCCGCTGCCCACCCCTGGGTACACGGCATCCGCCTGATGCGGAACTACGGGCAATATAACGCCACCCTCGCCGGGGTTCGTGCCGCCCGCTACGAAATCTGCGCCACCTTAGACCAGGACGGGCAGCACCCCCCCGAAGAACTACCCACCCTGTTGGCGGAACTGCAAAAAGGCTACGATGTCGTCTATGGCGCGCCCCGCAAACTGCCCCAGGGCTGGCTACGTAATTGGATGACGAGCAATATCAAAACCGCGCTGGCAAAGGCGATGGGCGTGCCTTCCGTCCGCAATATTTCCGCTTTTCGGGTTTTTCGAAGTTCTTTGCGCCAGGCATTCGCCAACTTTCAAAGCCCCACCCTCATGCTGGATGTGCTGCTC
>DYNS01000084.1 GCA_020720965.1 Anaerolinea sp.
GGCTGCACGCCGGGGGCAGGCTCTTCGTCTTTTCAGAATTTTTTCAGAAAAGCGATGTAACCGACCCGCAAACCCTCTCGCAGCGCATCAGCCGCGCCCACGAGGTCTTCCGCCTCCTGCAAAGATAACCCCATGACCGAATTCTTCCGCCTGGACGACCTTACTTGGCAAGAAGTTGCCGCCCTGCCCCGCAACCTGCCCATCCTCCTACCCCTGGGGGATGGGTTTTCGCTCCCCCAAACCGCCGCCGCCCTGCAACACCCGCCCCGCATTGCCCTGTTGCCCCCCTTCCCCTTTGGCTGGCAAGGCTCCGGGCTGGAAGCCTCCCCCAATAGCCTGGCGCAGGCGCTCACCAACCTCATTCAATCCCTGCGGGAAGATGGATTCGATAACGCCCACATCCTCGCCCCAGAAGGCTTCGACCTGCCCGGAATCTCTTTGCCCCTCCCTGGCTACACGCCAAAAGCAAGCGTCCAACTCCACCCCGCCGACCAAAACAAAGTCATCCTCCTGCCGGTTGGTCACACCGAACAGCACGCCCTGCACCTGCCCCTCTCGGTAGATACCCTCATCATCGAAGCCATCGCCCTCGGAACTGTCCGCGCCGCCCCCCAAGCCTGCCTCAGCCTCCCTGTCATGCCCTATGGAGTCAGCACGCACCGCGCCTCCTTTGCCGGAACCCTGAACACGGGCGGACGCGCCTTCGAGGACTTCTGGCTCTCCATCCTGGCAAACCTGGCAGGGCGTGGATTCACCCGCTTCTACCTCATCAACGGGCATGGCGGCAACCACTCCTTCCTCGTCAACATCGTCAAATACGCCGGGGAGCGACACCCTCACACCTTCTGCGCCACCGCCTGGCTGCACACCTCCGGCGACATCGGCGCAGCCGCTTTGCAGGCGCACCGCCAATCCGCCGTGGGCGGCATGGGGCACGCCGGAGAGTTGGAAACCTCCATGATGCTCGCCCTGCGCCCGGACCTGGTTCACATGGACAGAGTAAAAGACGACACCGACTTCATTGCCACCCCCAACTACTACATGGACTGGATAGAAGGCGGGGCGCTCATCGCCAACCCGCCCTGGCAAGACGACTCGCGCTACGGCGCATACGGCGCAGGCAGCCTGGCAACCCCGGAGAAAGGCAAACAATGGTTGCAAGCCGCCATCGCCGAAAAAGCCGGGCACGTTGCCGAAATTGACGAGCAATACCGGCGGCGCGCCGAGCGGCGGCGCACCGGGTGGGGCAAGGTATAATTGCCGCCTATGAGCAAATTTCTCGGCTATCGTTGTTCGCTTTGTCAAAAAGAATACCTGCCAGGGCAGGTGCAATACACCTGCTCCTGCGGCGGCAACCTGGATGTAACCCTGGACATCCCCGCCCTAAAGAAAAAATACCAACCGGATGATTTTCTCTTCCGAGAAGATGCCTCCCTTTGGCGCTACCTGCCCCTCATCCCCACCTCCTTCCCCAAAGCCGGAGAAGACACTCCCCTGCATCTTGCCGGGGGAACCCCGGTCATTTCTTTGCCCCGGCTGGCAAAACAAAACGGGCTGGAACATCTCTGGCTCAAAGACGAATCGCGCAACCCCACCGCCTCCTTCAAAGACCGAGCATCCGCCGTTGTCGTTGCCCGCGCCCAGGAAATTGGCGCGGAGGTTATCGTCACCGCATCCACCGGCAACGCCGGGGCAGCCCTGGCGGGCATGGCAGCAGCAGTGGGGCAGAAGGCGGTCATCTTCGCCCCCAAAAACGCCCCTCCCGCCAAAATTGCTCAGCTGCTGGTCTTTGGCGCAAAAGTGATTCTGGTGGATGGCTCCTACGATGACGCATTCGACCTCACCATCAAAGCCGCCAACGAATTTGGCTGGTACTGCCGCAACACCGGCTACAACCCCTTTACCCTGGAAGGCAAAAAAACCGCCGCCTACGAAATTTGGGCGTTTACCCGTCACCTGATGGGCAGAAAAGGACGCACTCAGGAACTGACCGAACCGGTAAACAAAGAAAGACTCACCCTCTTCGTCTCGGTAGGGGATGGCAACATCATCTCCGGCATTCACAAAGGCTTTAAGGAATTGCACGCCCTCGGCTGGCTGGGGCAAATTCCGCGCCTGATGGGCGTTCAGGCGCAAGGCTCCGCCGCCATCGCCAACACCTTTCAGCGCGGGGGCGAGAGCATCTTGCCGGTATCCGCCCAAACCCTGGCAGACTCCATCAGCGTAGATTTGCCCAGGGACGGAATTCGCGCCGTGCGTGCCGCCCGCGAAACAGGTGGGGAATACCTCACCGTAAGCGATGCCGAAATCCTCGCCGCCATTGCGGAATTGGGCAAGGTCGGCGTTTTTGCCGAGCCTGCCGGGGCAACCGCCTACGCGGGGATGGTGAAGGCGAAAGCCCGGCAGCTCATCAACTCCGAAACTCCCGTGATGATTCTCAACACGGGCAGCGGGCTAAAAGACGTGCGCGCCGCCATGCAAGCCGTTGCGCCCGCCCCGGTCATCGAACCCACCTTGCAGGCGGTGAAGCGGCTTTTATGAAAAACTGGGGGCTGCCTTTCCGTTATCTCATGGGCATACTGCTCCTGATTGCCCTCATCGCCTTCGTAGCATACGCCCACGAAGCCCTGGAGCCGCTGGTCATAGCGGCTTTTATTGCCTACCTGGTCAACCCGGCGGTGGTTTTGCTCTCCAAGAGCACCCGCATTTCTCGCCGGGCAGCGGTGAACTTTGTTTATTTCAGCGCCATCCTCTTCCTGGTTGCCCTGCCCGCCTCCTTTGCCCCCCTCTTTCTGAATGAGTTTCAGGGCGTATGGGATGATTTACAAACCCTCCTGCGCCAACTGCAAGAAAACCTCGCCGCCCCCCTCTCCATCGGCACCATCCAACTCGATTTAAGCGCCATCGCCCTCAACCTGGGGCAGTTGCAAACCGTCCTACTAACTCCCTTGCCAGAAGATGCCTTCATTCTGCTCGAATCCACCTCGCGGGGAACCGTCTGGTTGCTGGTCATCATCGTCTGCGTATACTTATTCCTCTCGGAATGGCATCTCATGCGCGATTGGCTCTTCGACCTCGCCCCGCAGGAATACCGCGCCGAAGTCGTTCAACTCTACGGTCAACTGCGCGGCGTGTGGATGGCTTACCTGCGCGGGCAAATTGTCCTCATGCTGGTTGTAGGGGTGGTCTTCACCATCGCCTGGGCAATCCTGGGCATCCCCGGCGCGCTGGTGCTGGGAGTCATCGCCGGTCTTTTTACCCTGGTGCCGGATATTGGTCCCATCATGGCAGTCGTGCTGGCAATGGCAGTCGCCCTGCTGGAAGGCTCCAGTTGGATAACCCTCCCCAATCACCTAGTCATGCTCATCGTCTTTGGCGTATACCTGGTGTTGATTAACCTGAAAAATATGTGGTTGCGTCCCTTCATCATGGGGCGCAGCCTGCACATGAACGAAGGATTCATCTTCATCGCCATCCTCGTTGCCACCGTCCTCAACGGCATTATGGGCGCTTTGCTGGTTGTACCGGTCATGGCTTCTGCCCTGGTCATCGTACAATACCTCACCAATCGCATTTTGGGGCGCAAGCCCTATGCCGCAAACACACCGCCGCTCTTTCGGCGCAAACCCACCAAACGGAACAGGAACTAAACCATGAGCGTCACCTACTCCATCATCGCCCCCATCTACAACGAATTTGAAAACATCCCCAACCTCTACAAGCGCGTGCGTGACGTGATGGACAGCGCCAACGAACCCTGGGAACTGGTACTGGTAGACGATGGCTCCAGCGATGGCTCCACCGAGCGCATCCGAGAACTGGCACAACAGCACAAAAACGTGCGCCCGGTCATCTTTGCCCGCAACTTTGGGCACCAAATCGCCGTCACCGCCGGGCTAGACTACGCCAGAGGCAAAGCCATCGTCATCATAGATGCCGACCTGCAAGACCCCCCCGAAGTCATTTTGGAACTGATAGAGAAATGGAAAGAAGGCTACGAGGTCGTGTACGCCGTCCGCTCGGAACGGGAAGGCGAAAGCTGGTTCAAACTCCTCACCGCCTCGCTCTTTTACCGGCTCATTTACCGCATCACAGACGTAAAAATCCCCCTAGATACTGGCGACTTCCGTCTGCTGGACCGAAAAATCGTCAACGTGATGAACTCCATGCGCGAGAAACACCGCTTCCTGCGCGGCATGTCCTCCTGGATTGGTTTTAAGCAAATTGGGGTGCAATACAAACGCGCCGCCCGCACCGCCGGAGTCACCAAATACCCGCTAAAGAAAATGCTCAAACTGGCGCTCAACGCCATCACCGGCTTTTCTTACTTCCCCTTGCAGGTTGCCACCTACTTTGGCTTCTTCTCCGCCGGGTTAGCCATCCTCGCCATCCCCATAGTTGCGGCTTTGCGGCTGGCAGGTTCTCAATTCTTTGAGGGGCAAACCACAACCCTCATCTCCGTCCTCTTCCTGGGCGGGGTGCAGCTCATCTCCCTCGGCATCCTGGGCGAGTACATCGGGCGGATTTATGACGAGGTGAAGGGTCGCCCCCTTTACGTTGCGCGGGATGTCCCCGCAGCGGAAGAAGACGATTCGGTGCGGCATTCCGCACAATAACCGAACAAAACCAGGTGATTGGTCGTCACCTGAAAGTTAAAACGCCCGGCAACCTGGGCAAAAAACGGATGCACTAGTTCATCCTCCAACGTAAACACCCGGCGGCAAGCCTGACACACCAAATGGTGATGGGGCTTGCCGCCGACTTCTTCGTACACCGCCGCGCCCAAGCCCATATCCGAAACCGAAACCTTGCCAGCCAAAGTCATCCGCTCTAAAGCGCGATACACAGTGGAAGGACTTACCGCAGGCAGGCGCGGCTTCAACTCCTGGTACACCTCCTGCGCCGTAAAGTGGGATTTCCCCGGCGCAGGGCTAGCAAACAAATCCAAAATTAATTGCTCAACCGAACTGGTACGCATTTTTACCTCCAAAAATTCTTCTGGCTGATAAAGAAGCAACCCAATAATTGTAACCCACTCTACCTTTGCCGGTATAATGGACAAAAAGGATACAAAAACACATGGATATGGAAACGCTGCGAAAATGGATAGCAGAACGGGATTCGATAAGCATTTTAGAAACGGTGGACGTATTCACCGGGGTTCGGTCTGCCCTAAGAAAATTTGACTTCGTTATCGAAGCCCCCAACTGGACAAGAGACGGCAAACGCCTGCTGTATAACAGCCAGGGAAGTCTCTTCACCTACGATTTGCAAAGCGGCGCAGTGCAGCAAATTGACGCCGGCTTTGCCACCGATTGCAATAACGACCACGTCCTCTCGCCAGATGGCAGCCAGATTGCCCTCAGCCACTTCACCAATGCGGATGCCACTTCCCGCATCTACACCCTCCCCTTTGCGGGCGGCACGCCAACCCTGGTGACGGAGAAAGGACCCAGCTACCTGCATGGCTGGTCGCCGGATGGCAAACGCCTGGCATATTGCGCCGAGCGCAATGGACAATATGACATTTATTCCATCGCCGTAGAGGGCGGCGAAGAAACCCAACTGACCGATTTGCCGGGGCTGGATGACGGACCCGAATACTCCCCCGATGGAAAATTCATCTGGTTCAACTCCACCCGAACCGGGCTGATGCAAATTTGGCGCATGGAAGCGGATGGCTCCAACCCGGTGCAAATGGTGGCAGAAGATGCCAACGACTGGTTTCCGCACGTCTCGCCGGATGGTCGCTGGGTGGTTTACCTTGCCTACGGCAAAAACGATGTAAACGCGGCAGACCACCCCGCCAACAAAAACGTGGAGATACGAATTATCCCCGCCGAGGGAGGCGAACCCCGAACCCTGACGGCATTGTTTGGCGGACAGGGAACCATCAACGTCCACTCCTGGTCGCCAGACAGCCGCAGCATTGCCTTTGTCTCTTACCAGCAAAAGGAAAACACGCCATGAAGATAACCCCCGTCAAGACAGCCATTGTGGGCTGTGGAGCCATTAGCGCCGCCTACCTGGAAACCATGACCCGAAAGTTCAAAATTTTGGAGGTAGTTGCCTGCTGCGACAGAAACGAAGCAAAAGCCCAGGAAAAAGCGCAGCAATATGGCATTCGGGCGCTTTCGTTGCAGGAAATTCTGGCAGATGCCTCCATCGAAATTGTGGTGAACCTGACGACCCCTGCGGCGCATTATGCGCTGAACAAGCAACTTCTCCAGGCGGGCAAACACGTTTACACCGAGAAGGTGTTATCGGTCAACCTGGAAGATGCGGCAGAGTTGGTGCAAATTGCCCAGGAGAAAAACCTCCAGCTGGGAGCCGCGCCAGACACCTTTTTAGGTTCTGCCCTGCAAACCGCCCGCTACGCGGTGGAAAGCGGGCTTCTGGGCGAAATCACCTCCTTCTCCTGCACGCTAACCAGAGACAGCGAGCTGTTCAGCCGGGCGTTCCCCTTCACCGCCCAACCGGGCGGCGGCATTGGCTTTGACGTGGGCATTTACTACATCACCGCCTTGTTGAGCATTTTAGGACCGGTAAGCGAGGTCTCTGGCGTTGTGCAAACCAGAAAACCGCAAAAGCAGCACTACACCCTGGAGCATTTTGGGGAAACCTTTGAGATAGAAGCCGAAAATTTAATGGCGGGCACGCTTCAGTTCCAGGCGGGAGCGGTGGGCAACCTTTTATTCGATGCCAACTCCCTCTTCACTGCGCCGGAAAAGCCCGGTTTTGTTCTCTTTGGGACAATGGGCATCTTATACATGGCAGACCCCAATCAGTTTGGCGGGGAAGTGAAATTGTTGCTAAAAGGCAACAACGAACCTTTCACCTTGCAGCAAAGCCACGCTTTTGACGAGGAATGCCGGGGGCTTGGCGTGGCGGAGATGGCTTGGTCGTTGAGACAGGGCAGAAAAAACCGCGCCAGCAAAGAGATGGCATACCACGCCCTGGAGGTTTTACACGGGATTGTGAAGAGCAGCGCCACCAAAAGCAACCAGAAAATACTTTCCACCTTTGAGAAAACCCCGCCCCTGCCGAGAGGCTTTAGCGGGCAAACTTACTTTCCATTTATCGAAGAAGCGGGCATAGCCCTATAAAAAGGAGAAAACAAGATGACCCCAACCAAAACGCCCAAGTTTTCGGCGGAGGAAAAAGCCGCCATGCGGGAACGCGCCCAGGAATTGAAGGCGGAAGCCAAAAAAATGGATGGAGAAAATGCCATTCTGACAAAAATTGCCGAAATGCCGGAGCCAGAGCGCAGCCTGGCTACCCGCATTCACCAAATTGTCCGGGCAACTGCCCCCAATCTTTTGCCCAAAACCTGGTACGGAATGCCCGCCTACGCCAGAGAAGAAAAGGTTGTTTGCTTTTTTCAGAGCGGGACAAAGTACGGCTCGCGGTATTGCACCCTGGGCTTTACAGACGAAGCCAAACTGGATGAGGGCGTTTTTTGGGCAACCTCCTACGCCCTGACGGAGTTGACCGCCGAAGGTGAAGCCGCCGTTGTGGCTCTTGTAAAAAAGGCGGTGGGTTAGAGGTAGGCGCTTAAATCGGCGGGGCTGGGCTGACCAGCGATTCCACCCGGTTGCCGGGTGGAAAGCGCCCCGCAAATACTGGCTACGCGCAAAGATTTCTCCAGCCCCCAGCCACTCAGGGATGCGTAGAGAAAGCCCGCGTTGAAACTATCACCTGCGCCAACCGTATCTACCACGCGGACGGGCAGGGAGGCGACCCGAACCTGTTGCCCGTTATGGCTGCCCCATGCGCCCTCCGCGCCGAGTTTGACGGCAAGAGTCTCCACCTGGGAGGAGAGCCTTTGCGCCGCTTCCTGAAAGGTGTCTGCCCGGCTGAGGGATTTGGCTTCGGCTTCGTTGGGCAGGAGGATATTGACGTGGGGCAAAAGCGCATCGAAGCCGCGCCACTGTTCGGTGGGGTCGTAGTTGGTGTCGAGAGAGGTGGTTAAGCCCAGGGCGCGAGCGCGAGCCAGGAGGCGGGGTAAGCCCGGTTGCAGGGATTCTTGCAAAAAGTAAGAGGCGATGTGCAGGTGCCGGGTCTGACGGAGTAAAGCGTCCGGGATGTCTTCTGCCGAGAGGGCGGAGATAAGCCCCAGGTGAGTGAGCATGGCGCGGTCATTGCCCCGGTTGAGAACAAGGGTTAACCCGGTTTGCCCGCCAGGGACGATGATGACGTTCTCTACATTCACGCCGCGCTTTTGCATTTCCGCCAGCATGAAGCGCCCAAAGACATCATCGCCGCACTTGCCGATGAAGGCAACCCTTAACCCAAGCCGCGCCGCCCCGCAGGCGGTGATGACCGAAGAGGAACCAACCGTCAGCGCGGCGGATTGGACGAGTTTTTCCACCTGTCCAAATTCCGGCTCCACGTTGCCGGTGAGGATGAGGTCTGGGTTGATTTCGCCGGGGATGAGAAGGTCAAAAGAGGGGGCTAAGTCCACTGGTACACTCTTTGGGCGTTCTGATAATAGATTTTTTGCAGCACATCGGCGGGGAGGTGCAAGCCGTAAATGCGCCACCTGCCCTGACCGGGAATGGCTTCGGGGTCGGCATCGTAGGCAAAGTATTCGTCATCGCTTTCGAGAAAGCGGTAGTGGGCGCGGTAGGTTTGGGCGTTGGCAGGGTGGTCTGTGCCGAAGAAGATGCGGTCCTGGTTTTCGATGAAGAAGCGGCGGGCGCTGTAGGGCTGCCTGCCCAATTCTGGGATGCGGGCAGAAATATCCACATAAAAGTTGGGGGCGCGCTGGAGCAGGTCTGCCACCCAGGCAAGATTTTCGGCGTAACAGCCGACATGCGCCCCAATGAAGGTGGTTTGAGGGTGATTTTGCACGAGACGAGCAAAGGCTTGGATGAGCGCGTCAAAAGACGGGAAGGGCGGGCTGGGGAAATGCGCTTCGGGGTGGGCGCTCAGTTCGTCCCAACGCTCGTTGCGCTCATCGAGAGGGGTGAAAAACGCGACCGGGTCGGCAATGTGAATCATCACCGGCAAGCCCAGGTCGCCTGCGGTTTGCCAAAGGGGAATCAGACGCGGGTCGTCAATTTTGACCAGTTCGCCCTTTTCATCGCGGACACTCAACCCAAAGGGTTTCCAGACCTTTAGCCCTTGTGCGCCCCATTCTTTTTGGACTTTGAGCCTGCCCGCTGCCCATTCGGGGAATCTTGTTCCAAGTGTTTGCCACTGCGCCCAATCCACCCCGCCAAAAACCTGAAAACGCTCCGGCGCTTTGGCTTTGAAGAGGTCGATGTGTTTTTGGAGGAGGGCTTCGCCCCAGCCGCCATCTAAATCGACAAATTTTTGGACATTGGCTTCATCCAAAACAGCGAGAAGTTCCGCAAGGGGG
Source organism: Anaerolinea sp. (assembly GCA_020720965.1). Taxonomy (GTDB): domain Bacteria; phylum Chloroflexota; class Anaerolineae; order Anaerolineales; family Villigracilaceae; genus UBA5195. The sequence goes on from DYNS01000084.1 coordinate 9,365, forward strand.
CGTTCATCCCATGCGCCGCCATAGGGCGCGGCGAGGTGGTTGTGCGCGTCTATGACCGGGTAGAGCGGCTTCTCGATGCGGGTGGTTTTGGTAACAAGTTGGGAGATGGGGCGGTAGTTTTTTAGGAGCATGGGTGTCCGGTGCGAGGCGTTGGGTGGTTATTCGAGGATGAGCAGGGCGTATTGCTGGAAGGCGGGCAGGCTGGCTTTAAGGGTGACGCCCATCTGCGAGAAGGGGATTTCAACTTCGCTTTCGGCGGGGTAGGTCAGCAGGCTGGCGCGGGTGATTTTTTTGCCAACCGGCAGGCGCAGGCGGATTTTTGCTTCCGGGACGGGTTTGTCGAGGCGGTAGTTGAGGAGGTGGAGGAGAAGCGCGCCCTCACCCCCAGCCCCTCTCCCGGCGGGAGAGGGGAGCGAATCACCAGCAGCAGCCCCAGCGGGAGGGGGG
>DYNS01000085.1:0-7578 GCA_020720965.1 Anaerolinea sp.
GTGGCGGCGGTGTGGCGCAGGGTCTCAACCGATTTGGGGGATTTTGGGGTGGGTGTCTTTGCCATGTTCTCTAATCCTTTACCACGAAGGACACAAAGGACACCAAGGGAAAAGGCATCCAAACTTTGTGTACTTCGTGTCCTTTGTGGTTAATTGTTTTTGCTCGCTTCGTTGAGCGCGGTTTCGACGGCCTGGGCAAATTCGCTTTGCATCAGGTACACATCTTTCAGTTCCAAAAAAGCCCAGCGGCCATACGTGCCCAGGTGATTCACGCCGGGCACCCAGTAGGTATCCATCGTGGTTTTCTTATCCTTGGCGTCTTCGCCGCGCAAGCCCTTAATTTCCACAATCAGGTTCAACAGGTCGGGCTTGCCATCGTCCACGCGCACAATGAAATCGGGGATGTACTTGCGCAGGATGGAACCAAAATGATAGGGAATTTCCAGCCCGAGAGCCTGATTCTTGACATACGAACGCACCCGTGGGTGGGCTTCCGCTACCCGGCAGAATTCCGCCTCCCAGTCGCTATCCAGCACCACCCAGTTGATGTGGCTCTTGCGCGGGTCAGTTTCCCAGCGGCTGGCTTTGGATGTGTAGAAATTGACGTGCGCCGTTGAGCCGGTCGGGTTATACGGGTCCACCACCGCCAAAATGGGCTGTTCGCCCACAAAACGGCGGGTGATGGCGGCATGAATGCGGGCGCAGGCTTTGTCTTGCAGTTCCAGGTACATCAATTGCGCCGGGTAGGTTCCGCCCTTGCAAATCAGGTACTCGTCCAACCACTGGCGCGTAATGCGCCGCAGGTCGTTAAACAGGTGCGATTCACTTTCTTCATCGGCGTCGCGGTAACGGGTGTGCAAAAGCCGCGCGGCAACGGTGTAAACCAGCGTCGAAAAGCGCAAATCCGAAAGGTGTTTCAGGTTCAGGTTCACGCCTTCGCCAATAATGCCCGCGTTGCGCGTTTCGGATGGTCCCACAATTTCGGGCGTCAACTCAAAATAGGAATCTTCGTTGAAGTTGGCTTCGAGGCGCGTCTTGGGCAATTCCACCCGGTAGCCTGCCACGCGCGGGAAAACGATTTCGCACGCATCCCGCTCCGGTCTCATGGCGCGCACATGCACGCTCTCGCGCGGCTGCTGGGGCTTGGGGATGACCGGGGTGGCGGTAAAGTCAAACGGAATGCCGAGAATATCGGCGTACTCGGTATCGAACAGGCCTTCCTCATTTAGTTCATACGACTGTCGGCGCAGGGCGCGTCCCACCACCTGCTCGCATAGCAATTGGGTGCCAAAGGCGCGAATGCCGAGAATGTGGGTGACGGTGTTAGCATCCCAGCCTTCGGTCAGCATCGAAACCGAAACCACACAGCGAATGCCCTCGCCCAGTTTGCCGGGCTTGCCCACGGTGTTCATCACCTCGCGCAGTAAATCCTGGTCGGTAACGTTTTCAGCGTCCTTCTGGTTGCCGGTGCGCTGAACAATATCGCGCCGGAAGCGCTCAATTTCATCCGAAGCCATCTTGCGAAAGTTGTCATCCAGCGCCGTGCCGGATTCGAGTTGTTCGCTGTCAATCAGCAGGGTGTTGGGGCGCGCCAGGGGGTTGCCATACTCATCAAAATTTTGAAACAAGCCAAGTTTGCCCGGGATGAGCGTGGTCGAGCCATCTTCGTTTTCGGTCGTATAGCCGGAAACAAAATCATAAACCAGTTTGGAAATGGCGGTGTTCTGGCACACCACAATAAAACAGGGCGGCGTGCTAATGCCTGCTTCCTGCCACAGGTTGAAGGTTTTTTCGTAGTGCCCGTAGAGCGCATCCAGGGCGGTCTGCAATTCCACCGGCAGGCCGCGCGGGTCGAGGTCGCTCGATTTGCCGCGTCCCTTCTTGGGCATTTTGGCGCGCACGTTTTCCCAAATATTGCGGAATTTGGGCATATCTTCGCCGGGGATGTTATCCGCTACCGGCACGCGCGGCAATTTGACAATGCCGCACTCGATGGCATCCATCAGCGAAAAATCGCTCATCGTCCAGGGGAAGAGCGCACCCTCCCGATAGCCGGAGCCTTTCAGGAAGAACGGCGTGGCAGAAAGGTCCACCACCTGGTGCAAGCCAATATTCTCTGCCACAATTTCCAGCCCGCTAATCCACAGGCGGGCGGCTTCGTTGTTCTCTTCGGCTTCCTTGCGCTCGTCGCCGCTCAAGTCCTCGTCTTTGTTCTCTTCTGGTTTTGCGCGGTAGCAGTGATGGGCTTCATCGTTGATTGCCATGATGTTCTTCATCCCCATCAGTTCTGGCATCACGCGCTGGAGCATTTGCCCCTCGGTTTCCATCGTGTTCAAATCAGGTCCGCGCCCCTGCAACAGCATCCGCCCGCCCTTGGAGAGTTGCATCCGCTCGCGCAGTTTGAAGGCGTGGAAGTTGGTGATGACAATCTTGGCTTTGCCCAGCTCGGGCAACAGGTCGCCGGGCACCAGTTCGCGGCTGGCGTAGTAACTATCCGGGTCGTTGGGCAGGAGCACACGCAACCGGTCACGAATGGTGATGCCGGGCGTCACAACCAGGAAGCCGCGCGTATATTTTTTGCTGGTCGGGTAGCGCAAGGCGTTGATGGTCTGCCAGGCGATAATCATCGCCATCACAGTCGTCTTGCCGGAGCCGGTCGCCATCTTCAGGGCGATGCGTTCCAGCCCGGGGTTTGCCTCGTTGCTGGCGCTGGATAATCGCTCCAAGAGCTCTTTTTCGCGTTTGCCGCCCTTGGGCGCGACTTCCGTCAGCCAAATCAGGGTCTCCACCGCTTCCACCTGGCAGAAAAAAGGCCGCACGCTGGTAAAAGCGTAACTGCGCCAATGCTGGAGCAGGCGCGCCGTTTCGGGGGTCACTTTCCAGCCATTGGGGTCGGGAATCATGCGCCAGGCATCCACATAGCCGCGAACCAGGTTGATGGCGCCGGTCGGGTCATATTCCTGCTCGCTGGTCGAAAGCCCCTTGCCCTCGTCCAGCACCATTGGCATCTGCTCCGCTTCGGCTTTGGCGCGCTTCTGCTTCTTGGGCTTCGGGATGGGTGTAATAAAGGATGCGGGTCTGCGGTATTCCAGAATCTGGTGCGTGGGCTGGCCGTCCTTATCCAATTCCCAGTGCCGGGCGGGGTAGGCATACGGCGAATTCAGGATGGGCTTGTCAAAAAAGAGATTGGGATTGTCGGGTGTTGTCATGGGTAAGGCTTCTCCCTACGTGTGCGGAATGATGAACCCTGCCATGCGGTGATGTGGGCAGTCCATTGCGTGGTTGGAGATGAAAAGTGGAAGGCAATCAGGACGAACGAATCCCCCTCACGCCTTTCTGGTTGGTGTATGGGCTAAAGGCTGTACGGAACGCGCACCGGTCCATCATCTTCCGGTACACCGACCAGAATTTCCATCCAGGTAATCTGGCTAATCAGAACCCGCTCATAGCGTCGATATTCATCATCCGCCGCCTGAATGCCATTCAGAGCGTCAATGAGGATGTTGGTGTCAAAAACGGCAATCATACGTCCCACTCAGACCGCAAATTTTGCTGGTAAGTTATGCCGTCCACCTTGCGCTGTTTCCACAAGCCAAAAGCGGGGTGCTGGCTCAAGGTTCCGCGTTTTTTGGGGGCGCTTTCAAGTCGTTCCTGCAAAAACGCCACAAAATCCAATACTTCTGTTTGTTTTTCGGGTGGCAATTTTCCCACCCGGATTTGAATTTGTTCCAATAAGGTCATATCAGCCTCCATTTGGATTATACCTTTTTCCAAAACTCAGGCAAACTGGTCAGGCGACACATAATCCTTAATGTACTTCGGGATTAACTGCCACAGTTTGGCAGGATTTCATCATCGAATTTATTCTCAATGTATTCATTGTTGGCAAAAAAGTCAAGAAGATTAAACTTGGCGGGGGACGGGAAAAGTACACACTAAAACATTATACGGCGCCTTTTTTACATCTTATACCCTATCAATCCGGCAATTGTGCGAAGTATTTTGGCGCAATCCATGCGCACAATGCCTCTTATGCGCTTTTGTTATGGCATGGCCCCCCCCCTCACCCCTCGCCCTTCACCTGCTCCGCCACCTGCTTCACAATTGCGCCCAGCGCCGCGCCGGGTCCAGAGAGAGCCGCCAGGGCGACCTCGGCGATGGCGGGGGACATCTTCTTCAGGGTGCGGAGTTTTCGCGCCAGCCATGTTTCTTGCGCTTTGCCTTCCTTCAGGGCGTTTTCCACTTCCTGCACTTCCGCTTTCAGGTCTTCCTTCTCCTGGGCGGGCAGGGAGGCTTGCTGAATGGCGATGTACACCGGCGCAAAAACCTGCCGAATACCACCCGCCTCGCCGCCCCCATACACGACCTTGTCGCGCCCCACAAAATCTCCACCGGCGGTGTTTACATTGCCGCCCACATACGCCCCGCCTTCCGTGTTTACCGAACCGGGCTTGTCTTGCTTTTGCTTTGTCATACCTTCCTCCTATCTCAGAATAAGAGCACGACCCAAAAACAGCCGCGCAGCAAAAAAATTTGCTTAACCTGTGGGGGAACGCAGTTCCCCCACACCACCTCCTCAGGATTCGGAAATCCGGATTCAGGAATCAGGAGTCAGAAATCGCCAGGGAGACACTCCAACGAAAACCGAAGTCGAAGTCGAAGTTGCCTGGGAGGTTCCTGTCACGGAGAGCACAGCGCGCGTACCTACCAGAGTCGTACCACGAGCCGCCTCGAAGGGAACGGTACTTGCCCTTTTCGTACCAGTCCGCCGACCATTCCCAAACGTTACCGGTGATATCCAACAACCCTGTTTCGGGCGTTTTACCAAGAGGGAACATGCCTACCGGGCTGGTTTGCCTCAAGTTTGCCTTGTCCGTGTTGGCATGGTCATCCTGCCACTCATTCCCCCATGCCCATTCGCGTTTGTTTCCGCTTGCTGCCTGCATCCACTCCGCTTCGGTTGGCAGGCGCAGGACGTAGTGATTATGGGGGAAAAGGTCTGGCTGACTGGCGCGTAACTGCTCGTCAAGCCACTGGCAATACGCCATCGCTTCATACCACGAGACTCCCACCACAGGGCGGGTGAGCGCGGCCCATTGTGGGTCGTTCCAATAAGCAGGTTGGCTGGGTTTGCTACGGGCACGCTCTCGGATGCGTTTTTGAGCAGATTCCATATAGCCATCCAACATGCTTTGGTCTGGTTCTTTCCCGTTGCGCCATGCCCAGCCTGCGGGTGTCCAGTATTTTTCGCTGTTATAGCCATCTGCCTCGATGAAGTCTCGATATTGGGCATTCGTCACCGGGTAGCGCCCCATCCAAAAGTCTGGCATTTTCCCTCCCCAAATTTTGACAAAGCCCAACAAGGGTTCTGGCTGCCCTCGCAACAGAGCAGGCAAATGCCAGCGGGTTTCGTCAAAACGCGGGTCGCCCAATTTTCCGAGGCTGTTGGCAGCACGCAAACGTTCGATGGCGGGCAATTTGCCCTGCTCTACCAGGTGGGTCAGCCACCCGCGCAGGCGTTTAAGCAGTTCATCGTAGTAAGCATCGTTCTTGGGTGCTGTTTCAAGAAGTCTTAATTCCAGGGCAGCTTGTGCCCCCAGCATAGCCAGGCGATAGTCCAGGTCAGAATTGGATGTCCCCGGGTCTTTGGGAATGAGGTAGTGTAAGAGCTGCACAGCGTTACTTATCCGTGAAAAATTTTCCCGCCCTACACTCAACAAAAACACTTCACGCCACCAATCCAGGTCTTCCTGTAATTTTTCTTTGAGCGCCTTATCAAAATCAGAGCGGATGTAAGAAAGATGACAGGCTGTCAAATATTCCTGAAAGGAACGGTGCAGGAAGGCATACATCCCCTCCTTGCGTGCAATCAGCAGCCCGGCGCGCTCTTCCAGGTATTTCACCAGGTCTCGCACATCTGCCCCAGGGGGCAGCAGAGGCAGGAAGATTGTTACAATCTGCTCATAGGGAATGTCGGCGGCTTGTCGGGCTGCTTCTCCCTCACGCTCGCTCACTTCCGCCCCCTGCCGGACATGGGTCTCATACGCCAGGGTTTCCACCGCCCGGCGCAGAACCGTTTCTCCCAAGCCCAGGGCGCGTTCTATCCCCGGCTCAATCAGTCCCCGCACCTGCCGCTGGGTCTGCCAGCGGTCCAGAAGCAAGACAACCGAGCCTTCATACAAATCCGCACGGTTATCAGGCAGTCTGCCGCGATGGGTGTGCAGGGTTGCCATCAGGGTCAGCAAGAGTGGACGGGAGGCAAGGTCTGCCAGTTGGGGGCGTTCCCGCATGGCTTCAATCAGTTGGCTAGTCTTTTCATTCGCTTTTTCTTCCTCCCAGGATTGTGCCGCACGCACCGCACGATACCACTGGGCAATGAAATTTTCGGCTTGCTCCTGGCTAAAGGGAGCCAGGGCTACTTCCTGAAATTCTGGCAGCCGAAACGCGCCCACATAAGCATAGGGCCGCGCAGTCAGCAAAAATCGGGTTTGCTCCGGAAGTGTCTCTGACCATTCCTGAATCGATTCCAGCAGGCAACGGCGGCGCTGATTGGCTTCTGGCACTTCGTCCAAGCCATCCAGCAAAACCAATGCCCCGCGCCGTTCCACCTGCTCTTGCAGGTAAGGCAGCAACTGGTCTGCGGTTGCCTTACCCAATATGTCGCTCATCTCCACATGCACTGCCTGCCATAACAGACCTGCCTTACCTTGTTCCTGCCCAGGCTCCAGTTGGCGCGCAGCCTGGCGCAGGATGACGCGAATGGGAATGAGACCGCGCAGGACTTCGGGGATTTCTTCCTCTTCGCTTGCTCCGGCGAGAGCCGAGGCGATGAAATTGACAAAAGTGGTTTTGCCTGAACCTGCCTCACCCAAAAGAATGAGTTTGCGGGCGGTTGGTTCGCCCATTGCCTTCAAAACCGGAGTGCGTTGGCTGCCCTCTCCCTGCGAAAGTCGCAGCCCCCACAAGCGCATCTGGCGCTCATCGCCACTATCTTCCGGGCGGGGCGGGGCGGTCACATCGAGGTCGGTATAAACGTTTTTAAGGGTGATTTTTTGTTCCGCGCCCGGCACGGCAAATTGCTCCCCCAACAAGCCCAGCGGCAGCTTTTGGCATTCACGCGCCAGGGCAATCGTATAACGGCGCAGCATCAGAGCCGGAGCGTCTTGGGCGGAGACGGTAACGCGATTATTATCCCCAACGATGACGATATTGCCCTCGGCATCTTTTTGGAAGCTGACCACCCGCGCATTGAGAATTTCAATTCTATCGCGCCCGGTGAAGTCGCCGCCGCCGGTGTTCACATTCCCGGCCACCACAGCCCCGCCGCCGGTTTGAATACTCTGCAATTGGAAATTAATTTCGGCAATTTCCTGGCTATGGTCTTCACCCAGGTCCTGTAATGCAAGGCGGGCAGCAAGTTTCTTACGAAGCACTTCAATCTGTTCCTGAATGGCAGGCATGGCAATCTCCCTTTTTCTCAATTCGTCTCAGGCTGCACCCCAGGCTGGTCTCGCATCCCCTCAATGGGGAATCAGCCGCATATCCGAAATAATTTTGTCCCAGGCTGGTCTCGCGTCC
>DYNS01000085.1:7678-9767 GCA_020720965.1 Anaerolinea sp.
CCCCTCGATGGGGAATTAGCCGCATATCCGAAATAATTTTGTCCCAGGCTGGTCTATAAGCCGCATTCTGTCCAGCGCCAAAGCGCCTGGACGGTCATCTCTCTTGGCGGCATGTCGCCACGCCGCTCTAGCAGCCTACCCGGGACTGACCCTCTAAACAGAAGGTACTTGGGGATGCGAGCACACATCCCGATGGTCCTCAGACCACTTCGTCCCTGCTTGACCTTGCTCCCGATGGGGGTTACCAGGCCGCCCGCATTACTGCGGACACCGGTGGTCTCTTACACCACCTTTTCACTATCACCCCTTGCCCGCGCCTCTCCTTGGGGGAAAAACGGGGCAAAGGGCTACCTGTTTTCTGTGGCCCTGTCCGGCAGGTTCACACCTCCCCTCACAGGAAGGCGCTTCTCCGCCCCGGGTATTATCCGACATCGTGCCCTCTGGAGTGCGGACTTTCCTCGACCACGAACTCGCGCAGCCGCGACCGTCCAACCAGCCTGGGGCGGCTTCATCTTACCTGCTCCCGCCTCACTGGTCAATCCCTTTGACATTCTGCAAACGTCCGGCTAAAATGATACCTGCCTTAAGAAAATCCCCCTTTGTTTTGGGCATCCCTCCCCCAGGAGCAAGACGTGAGCGCCAAATGGTCAGATAAATACATCATCGGCTTAACCGGCAACATCGCCACCGGCAAAAGTGTCGTCCGAAAAATGTTGGAACACCTGGGCGCCTACGGCATCGACGCCGACTCCCTCTCGCATCGCGCCATTGCCAAAGGAGCGCCCGGCTACCAACCCACCCTCAACACCTTCGGCAAATGGCTCCTCAACCCCCAAGCCGAAATTGACCGCGCCAAACTAAGCAAACTGGCATTCAGCGACCCCACCGCCATGGCGCAGTTGGAAGAAATCATCCACCCCCTCGTCTCCCAAGCCATAGACATCATGGTCAAACGCGCCAGCCAAAAAATCATCGTCATCGAAGCCATCAAACTCCTGGAAAGCGACCTGCGAACCGTCTGCGACACCATTTGGGTAGTCAACGCCCCGGCAGAAAGCCAAATTCAACGCCTCGTACAAAAACGCGGCATGAGCGCCGAAGAAGCCTCTCAGCGCCTGCACTTTCAGAGCGGGCAACAACAAAAACTCGCCGCCGCCAAAGTCATCATCCAAAACAACGGCGGCTACGAACAAACCTGGCAAAGCGTGGTAACAGAGTGGAAGAAAATCACCCCGCAAAGCGACACCTTCCAAATGGCAAAACCGCAAAGCAGCGGAGAATTCTCCGTCCTGCGCGGCAGACCACGCGACTCGGCAGCCATCGCCCACCTCCTCAGCGACCTGAGCGGAGGGCTAAAAACCGTCAGCGAAGACGATGTAATGGCAGCCTTCGGCGAAAAAGCCTTCCTCCTCCTGCAAATGGATGGCAAAGCGGTGGGCATTGCCGGGTGGCAGGTGGAAAACCTGGTCGCCCGCACCACCGAATTCTTCATAGACCCCCAAATCTCGGTAGAAAAAGCCCTTCAAGCCCTCATGCAGGAAGTGGAACAAGCCTCCGTCAACCTGCAATGCGAAGCCTCCCTGCTGTTCCTGCCCCCCAACCTGGCAGCCCTACCCAACGCCTGGAAGGAACTCGGCTACGAAGCCCGCGCCCCCCAAACCCTGGGGGTGCAAGCCTGGACAGACGCCGCCAAAGAATCGGCGCAACCCGGCACAACCCTCTTCTTCAAACAACTACGCCAAGACCGCGTCCTGCGTCCCATTTAGCCTGCCCTAAGGCAACCCCAAAAGCGGCGCTGGCGGCAACCCGGCAAAAAAACACCCCCTCTGCAAAGCGCCTTGACAGACCTTTTTAACGACCTCCTCTTCATCTTCCAGCGCCTCAACTGGCTCAGCGTCATAGACATCTCCCTCGTGACGCTGGTGTTCTTCCTGCTTCTGTACTTCCTGCGAGATACGCAGGCAATGGTTCTCTTGCGGGGGGCAATCTTCATTATTATCCTCATTGCCCTGCTCACCAGTCTGGTGAACCTGCCCGCCTTCTCCTGGCTCATCAGGTCATACAGGAACTTGACCAGCGCTTCGAGCGA
>DYNS01000086.1 GCA_020720965.1 Anaerolinea sp.
GGTTCCGGTATCCTGGCAGATGGGGGTGGAATTTTTGCGGGAGATTTCCACATTCTTCAGCACTGTTTCCAGCGCCCCGCGTGCCGCCGAGCCGGGGGCTTCTTTTTCCACCGAGGCTTTCAGGCGTTCTTCCACGTCTTGGGGCAGGTCGGTGGAGGTGCGGCGGATGAATTCGACAATTTCCGGGGTCAAATCTCGCATTGCTTGTTCCTCCGTTTGGGGTATAGGGTGCGCCCCCATTGTACCCCCGCCCGCCCGGCGGCGCAAAATTCAAAACCTGCCTCACAAAGCGGTACAATACAGCCATGCTCATCCATTCTGCAACCCAACTTCTTACTTTGGCAGGCGGTCCGCAGCGCGGCAGAGACTTGGGTCGCCTCGGTATCATCGAAGATGGCGCGGTACTCATCCGGGACGAGAAAATTGCCGCCGTTGGCACAAGCGCGGAACTCCGTGCCGCCTACCCCCACGAACCTCGCCTGGATGCCGATGGCTGCGTTGTGATGCCTGGTTTTGTAGACCCGCACACTCACCTGATATGGGCGGGAGACCGCGCCGCCGAATTTGAAATGAAGATGGCGGGCGCACACTACCTGGATATCCTCGCCTCCGGCGGCGGCATCCTCTCCACCGTCCGCGCCACCCGCACCGCCAGCATAGAAACCCTCATCGCCCAAGCCCGCTCCCGCCTCTTCCGCATGTTCTCGCACGGCACAACCACCGTAGAAGCCAAAACCGGCTACGGCTTGCAAACCGCCACCGAGCTGCGCCTGCTCAAAGCCCTTCTTCTGCTGGAAGAAGAAAGCCGCCTGGATATTGCCATCACCTTTTTGGGCGCACATGCCATTGCCCCGGAATACAAAGACAACCCCCAAGGCTACACCGACCTGGTCTGCGAAACCATGCTACCCATCCTGCGCCAATGGTGGGAAACCCACGCCCCAGAGCGCCGCCTGCCCTTTGTGGATGTCTTTTGCGAAAATAAAGCCTTCACCTTGCCACAATCCCGCCAAATTTTGCAAACCGCCCAACAACTTGGCTTCCCCCTCAAAATTCACGCGGACGAATTTGACAACCTCGGCGGCGCTTCCCTCGCCGTAGAACTCGGCGCTGCCTCGGCAGACCACCTCGTCAAAACCTCGGATGCCGACATCGCCGCCCTCGGCGCCTCCGACACCGTTGCCGTATCCCTGCCCTGCACCCCCTTCGGGCTGGCGGAATGCCACTACACCCCCGCCCAAAAACTGCTGGATGCCAACGCCCTCTTTGCCCTGGCAACCGACTGCAACCCCGGCACCGCCTGGAACGAATCGATGCAATTTGTCATTGCGCTTGCCTGCCGCAGCATGAAACTGACCCCCGCCCAGGCAATTGCCGCCGCCACCATCAATTCCGCCCACGCCATCCGCATGGCGGATAAAGTCGGCTCGCTGGAGCCCGGCAAACAAGCCGACATCCTCCTCCTCTCCGTGCCAGACTATCGCCACCTCGGCTACCGCTTTGGCACCAACCTCGTCAAACAAGTTATCAAAAAAGGGCGGGTCTACTCGGTAGATGTCGGCTACTACCGCACCGCCTGACCCCTGGAGCAAACCCCATGAACATAGACATCATCGGCGTACCCATAGACTTGGGCGCAGACCGGCGCGGAGTGGATATGGGACCCAGCGCCATCCGCTACGCCCACCTGCAACAACGCCTGCAATCCCTCGGTTGCCAGGTGGAAGATAAAGGCAACCTGGAAGCCCCCCTGGCAGAAACCTGCCAGATTACCGAACCCACCCTCAAATACATAGACTGCATCGTCCCCATGGCCAGGCGAGTCGCCGGAGCCGTATCCACCTCCATTCAATCCGGCAGAATCCCCCTCGTCCTCGGCGGCGACCACAGCATCGCCCTCGGCTCGGTACGCGGCGCTGCCCGCCAAAAGAAAATCGGCGTTCTCTGGGTGGATGCCCACGCCGATTTCAACACTGCTCAAACCACCCCCTCCGGTAACATTCACGGAATGCCCCTGGCAGCCCTGTGCGGCTTGGGCGACCCGCGTCTCACCTCGCTCTGGAGCGGAGAAAACCTGCCCGCCCTCAACCCCCACAAAGTCGCCGTCATTGGTGCAAGAGATTTAGACCCCGGCGAAAAACAAAACCTGAAGCAAGCGGGCGTTATGGTGATGGGCATGGAACAAATTGACCGCCTGACCATGTTTCGGGTGATGGAAGAAGCCCTCGCCCACATCTCTCAAGACGTGGACGGAATCTACCTCTCCTTCGACCTGGACTCTCTCGACCCGCGCCACGCCCCAGGGGTTGGAACCCCCGTCCCCGGCGGGCTAACCTACCGCGAAGCCCACCTCGCCTGCGAAATGGTCGCCGAAACGGGAAAACTCCTCGGTCTGGACCTGGTGGAAGTCAACCCCATTTTAGACGTGCAAAACACAACCGCCGCCCTGGCAGTAGAACTTGCTCTCTCCGCCCTGGGGCGGCGCATTTGGGCAGGCTAAAGGAAGCAAAGGAGTACAATATGCCCATGTATCAAGGTCCCCTGCTTGTTGTAGAAGATGTCCCCAATGTTTTGGAACTGTTGGAAGTAACCCTGCGCTTCAAAGGCTACGAGGTTGTCAGCGCCCGCAATGGCTTGGAAGCCCTGGATATCCTGGATAAAGTACAGCCTGCCCTCATCATCACCGACATCCTCATGCCCAAAATGGACGGCTACGCCTTTGTGCAGCGTCTTCGTACCAACCCCCGCACCAGCGGCATCCCGGTCATTTTTCTCTCCGCCACCTACGTCACCCCGGAAGATAAAAAATTCGCCCTCAGCCTGGGCGCCACCCGCTTTTTAGAAAAACCCATCGACACCGAAGACTTCCTCCTCACCATTGCGGAGATACTCACCCAACGCCCCGTCACCATCCCCGCCCCGCTGAACAATATCCAGTTTTACCAGGGCTACCGCGAGCGGTTGGAACACAAACTCCGCCACAAAAACACCCAAATCAGCCGCACCGAGCGCCTGCTCCCCACCCTACCCCCGGAACAACGCCCCGCCTTCGACTCCATGCTCCAACAGGCTTACGCCGACCGCGACAACATCCAAACCGAACTCAAGCAAATCTACCGCATCCTCGACCAAATGAAAGCGAACCCCAAAGAATGACCATCCAACCCACCCTGACCGACCTGGAGCGCATGGCGCGCCAAGCCGGTATTATTTTGTCTGAAGGCTACGAGAAAAACATCCGCGTAGATTACAAAGGCGTAATCGACCTGGTGACGGAGATAGACCACGCCTCCGAAGCCTTTTTGCTGGCAGAAGTACAGCGCCTCTTCCCCGGTCACAGCGTTCTGGCAGAAGAATCCGGATTAACCCAGGCGGGCGAAGAACACATGTGGTACATAGACCCGTTGGACGGCACGGTAAACTACGCACACGGCGTGCCGGTCTTTTGCGTCTCCATTGCCTACGCTTACCGGGGCAAACTCACCCTCGGCGCGGTGTACGACCCCATGCGAGACGAGCTCTTCAGCGCCGAGGCGGGCAAGGGTGCCAGGCTCAACGGCGAGCGCGTCCTCCAGGTCAGCCACGCGACCGAACTCAAGCGCAGCCTGCTTGTCACCGGGTTTCCCTACGATGCCTGGGACACCGAACTGGACAACTTTGCCAACTACGTCCGCTTTGCCAAACGCTCGCAAGGCGTGCGCCGCCTCGGCTCTGCCGCCCTGGATTTATGCTACGTTGCCGCCGGGCGCTTTGATGGCTACTGGGAGATGAGCCTCAAGCCCTGGGATGTCGCCGCCGGAGGACTCATCTGCGCCGAAGCCGGAGCGCAGACCACCAATACCCGCGGCAGCCCAGACTTTTTGCAAGGCAACCCATCCATCGTTGTCGCCAACCCCGCCCTGCACCCCCTCATGCTCGCCACCCTGCGCGAAGCCTGAACTCAAACCCTGAACCCCAACCCTCACATCAACCCCTCTACCACGCAGCGGTAGAGGGGCTTTCTTTTTCCTCCCCAACCTGCCTGTGCTATAATTTTTGGCGCGAAAGGTACAGTATGTTCTCCAATTTTATAAAACTTATCGGGGGCAACCCCCAACAACGAGAAGTAGAAAAATACGCCGCCATTGCCCGGCAGATTAACGCCCTGGAACCCGCCCTGGAGGCGCTTTCGGACGAGGCTTTACGCGCCAAAACAGCGGAATTCCGCGCCCACATTGCCTCCGCGCTGAAAGGCGTGCAAGACCCCCAAGCCCTGCGCGAAGCGGAGCAAGCCGCCCTGAACCAAATTCTGCCCCAGGCTTTTGCCACCGTGCGCGAGGCATCCAAGCGCACCATTGGCTTGCGCCCCTACGATGTTCAGTTGATTGGCGGCATTGCCCTGCACAACAACACCATCGCAGAGATGCGTACCGGCGAAGGGAAAACCCTGGTCGCCACCCTGCCCATCTACCTCAACGCCCTCACCGGGCGCGGCGTGCATCTCATCACCGTCAACGACTATCTGGCACGCCTGCAAGGGCGTTGGATGGCTGCCGTGTACGAGTTCCTCGGTTTAACGGTTGGCATTTTGCAGATGGCTGCCAGCACCGAAAACGGGAAAAAGGCTTACGTCTACGATTCTTCCAAAGAATCTCCCAGAGAAGACCAGCGCCAACTTCGCCTGGTAGACCGCCGTCTCGCCTATGAAGCAGACATCACCTACGGAACCAACAGCGAATTTGGCTTTGACTACCTGCGCGACAACATGGTTTACCGCCCGGAAGATAAAACCCAGCGCGGGCATTATTTTGCCCTGGTCGATGAAGTTGATAACGTTCTCATTGACGAAGCCCGCACCCCGCTCATCATCTCCGGTCCCTCCGATGCCAGCATGGGCGATTACGCCGAAATGGCGCAGGTTGTGCGCCAACTTAGCCCAGAAGACTACGAACTGAACGAAAAAGACCGCTCCATTTCCCTTACCGAAGCCGGAACCGCCAAAGTGGAAGAAATTTTGGGCAAACCCCTGCGCGACCTGGACCGCCCGGAAGATGTGACCCCAGACCAGGCGCGGATGCTGGCATACCTGGAGCAGGCGCTCCGTGCCCAATTCATCTTCAAACGCAACAAGGACTATCTGGTGCAGGGCGGCAAAGTGGTCATTGTGGATGAGTTCACCGGGCGGCAGATGCCCGGCAGGCGCTGGAGCGATGGTTTGCACCAGGCGGTGGAAGCCAAAGAAGGCGTAAAGGTGGAGCCGGAAAATGTCACCTACGCCACCATCACCCTGCAGAACTACTTCCGCATGTATCAAAAACTGGCAGGTATGACCGGAACTGCCCTCACCGAGTCGGAAGAGTTCCATAAAATCTATAAATTGGAAGTTTTACCCATTCCCACCAACCTGGAATACCAGGCAAACCTCAGCGGCAAAGAATCACCTTTGGTGGAAGTGAAAGCCAAAGATGCCGACGGCTACAACATTGCCTACTTTGCGGCGCGGGGAGATGCCCAAAAAAGCCCCCGTTTTTGGCGGCGTACCGACTACCCGGATGTCATCTACCGCACGGCGGAAGCCAAACTACGTGCCATTGCCCTGGAAGTGACCCGCAACCACGCCGTTGGAAGACCCGTCCTGCTCGGCACCACCTCCGTAGAAGCATCCGACCGGCTTTCTCACCGCCTGCGGGCAGATGCATTGCGGCGGCTTTTGCAGGTCAAACTCCTGCGCCAGGCATGGTTTGAGAAGAACAACAAGAGCGAAGAAGATGGACGGCTGGAAGCCGAACTGGAACCACTTTACAAGCCTTTGGAAGAGTTGGACCCCTCCTTTTTGCGCCAGTTTGCCAAACCCCTTGGGGTCAGCATCAACCCGGAAGAGCCGCAAAACCTTGCCCAACTGGCTCAAATACTGCGCCTGACGGATGCCTCCCACACCGAGCGCCTTAAAGCCATTCTGCTTGGCGGTGTGCCGCACCAGGTGCTAAACGCCCGCAAACATACCGAAGAAAGCCAAATCATCGCCGGGGCGGGCGCATTTGGCGCTGTCACCATTGCCACCAACATGGCAGGGCGCGGTGTAGACATCAAACTCGGCGGCGAGCTGGCAGAAGAAATTACCAGCAAAATAAACCGGGTTCTGCACAAAGCCGGGCAAGACCCCTACAACATGACCCCTCAGCAGCAGCGCGAAGCCATCCGCTCCCTCGACCCGCGAGACTACGTCATCTACGAATCCGAAGTGCAGTTCTTCCTGCGCTATTTTGAAGAGATGGAACAAGTCCGCAGCCTGGGCGGTTTGCTCGTCATTGGCTCCGAGCGCCACGAATCCCGCCGCATAGACAACCAACTCCGCGGACGCTCCGCCCGTCAGGGCGACCCCGGCGCCTCCCGCTTCTACCTCTCCCTGCAAGACGACCTCATGCGCCTCTTCGGCGGCGCCCAGGTGGAAAACCTGATGACCCGCTTCCGTCTCGATGACGACTTCCCCTTGGAACATGGCATGGTTACAGGGCTTATCGAACAATCGCAACACCGGGTGGAAGGCTCCAACTTTGACATGCGTAAACACCTGCTGGAATACGATGACGTTCTCAACAAACAACGCACCATCATCTACTCCCAGCGCGACCGTGTAATGACCAAAGACGACCTCTACGAAGACATCGCCAGCCTGCTCAAAGACGAAATCGCCGCCCGCATCCCCCCCGCCTTGCAAGACCCGGAAGGACCCTGGAAACTCCTCGCCTGGCTGGAACAAACCCAACCCCTCTTTGCCTACGGCGAAAATCGATTCTTCCCCTCCTTCACCCTGCGCCTGCTCCTGGACGAAGTGCAGCATCCCACCCCCCGCGCCGACATCCTGCGCCTTACAGCCCAAGCCCTGCAAGCCGAGCAAGCCCACATTCAAAAAACCGCCCACGAAGCCCTGCAACGCGCCTCCGAAACCCTGGATGCCCAACTGGACGAGCGTTTTGAAGCCCTGCAAAACTTTTTAGAAACCTTGCAAGAAAACGAAGAACCCCAACGCCTCGCCGACACCCTGGCAGAACTCAAAGCCGTCCTGCGCCTGGAACCCCGCCTCACCCCAGAGCAGACCAAAGCCCTCAGCGCCAACCCCCTCAGCCTGCGCCAACCCCTGCAAGACCAGATAGACCACGCCCTCACCGAGCAAACCCTGCAACGCAGCCTCCTCAGCCTGCAATACCGCATCGGCGAAGCCCTGCCCCTCCGCGCCGCCGACCTCGCTCAGGCAGATTGGGACACCGCCACCAGCCAGGTGGAAACTGCCCTGCAAACCGCCCTGCAAAACCAGTCGCGCCGCCTGTTGGGAGAAAACGGCTTACTCGCCCGTGAACTGGACGAACTCCTCAGCCACTACCCGCCCCAGGACGAAAACACCTCCCTGCGCCTCCTCGCCACCCTTGCCCGCGAGCGCCGCACTTACCGCAACCCCAAAACCGCCAAACTGGAAACCCAGGAACATCAGCGCATCAACTACTTTTATACTGCCGCCCAAATCCTCGCCGCCCGCAAACCAGAAGAACTGCAAAACAGCGTGCTTACCCACCTGCAAAACGCCTCCGTTCACCTGGTGAAAGGCTGGGGTGAGACGGAATACGCCCGCCAGACCCAAAACGCAACCACTCTTCAGGATATTTCTCCCGCGCCTCGCCACCCCTCTCTCCCCCCGCACGCCTCGCTGTCTTCCCTCAACGAGGAGCAGCGCAGCACCCTCAAAGAAGAGCTTGGGCGGCGGCGCATGACGGATATTTACCGCAGCGTCCTGCTTTCGGTCATCAGCGAGCAATGGGTGGAATACCTCACCCGTGTCGAAGCCCTGCGCGTCTCCATTGGGCTGGAAGCTTACGGACAGCGTGACCCGCTGGTACAATATAAGAGCCGCGCCTCCGAGATGTTCCAAAGCCTCCTCACCGAAGTCCGCGCTGCAGTGATAGACCGCTCCTTCCGCTACCTACCCACGCAGCCTGCCGCTCAGGCGCAAGCCGCCGCCCCAGAAGCCGCTCCCGTTGCAGCCGCCGAACCCGACTCTTCCACGGAAGCAGATGCCAGAGCCGCACGCAAACGCCACAAGAAGAGATAATGCCCATGTCCAACAACATGTTCACCCCCGCCCCCGATGAATTTCGCAAACTTCCCAAAGTGGAACTGCACCGACATTTGGAAGGTTCTCTGCGCCTGCAAACGATGATTGAAGTCGCCCGCAAGCACGGTATGACCCTGCCTGCCAATGTTGTTCGGCTCTCGCGGTTGGTGCAGGTGCAAGACGAAGATAATTTTACGTTTGACAACTTCCTTTCCAAATTTAACACCCTGCGTATGTTTTACCGCAGCCCGGAAGTGATTGAGCGCATTACCAACGAGGCGGTGGAAGACGCCGCCAAGGATAACGTGCGTTACATGGAATTGCGCTTCACCCCGGTTGCCCTCAGCCGCGCCGAGCGTTTTCCGCTGGAGGATGTAACCGATTGGGTTTGTAAAGCCGCCCGCAACGCCTCTAAAAAGCACAACGTAAATGTGCGCCTCATCGCCTCCGTAAACCGGCACGAGCCGGTGGAACTTGCCGAGCAGGTTGCCTGGCTTGCCGCCGAGCGCATTACGGATGGGATTGTGGGCTTGGATTTGGCAGGCAACGAGGCGCAGTATCCATCCCGCCCGTTTTTGCCCATCTTTAACGAAGCCCGGCAAGCCGGTTTGCGTGTAACAATGCACGCCGGGGAGTGGGCGGGCGCACAAAACGTGCGCGAAGCCATTGAAGTCTTTGTGGCAGACCGCATTGGGCATGGCGTGCGCGTGCTGGAAGATGACTTTACCACCGCTTTGGCACGCGAACACGGCACCGCTTTTGAAGTCTGCGTGACCAGCAATTACCAAACTGGTGCAGTCGAATCGCTCCCCAAGCACCCCCTACCCCGCATGATAGAAAAGGGGCTTAACGTCACCATCAACACCGATGACCCCTCCATCTCCCAAATTACCCTGGGCAACGAATACCGTGCGGTTGTAGAAGATTTACGCATCTCCCGCGAGGTGCTCAAAGAGCGCATCCTGGCCGCCGCCCAAGCCTCCTTCTTGCCAGAAAACGATAAAAAGAAGCTGCTAGACTCGCTGAAGAAGGATTTGGCAAAGTAAGCCGCGCCCTTTTTGCGCTCGTGCAATTTACCCTAACCGAACATAAAGGATAAGCAAAGGCGCACCTTTGGATTCTTTGTGAGGTGGATTTCTTATTCACTCATCACAAAAGCCAAAGGTGTTTGTTTTGAGGAAACAGGGAGTAGAGAATGGATATTCCACTCCCCGACTCATGACTATCTGACTAACGACCAAAAACCAAAGGAGAACTGTATGACCCAAGACTTTTTTAACGCCCGGCGCAGTCTGAAGGTAGGTGAAAAAGAATACGCCTACTACAGCCTGCCCGCCCTGGAGCAAGCCGGACTTGCCAACCTGGCAAAACTGCCCTACTCCATCCGCATTGTGTTGGAAGCCGCCCTGCGCCAATGCAATGACCGCGAAATTACCCAGCAGGACGTGAAAAACATTGCCGCCTGGAGCGCCCAGGGAGAACGCCCCGGCATTCCCCTGCTTCCGGCGCGGGTAGTGATGCAAGACTTCACCGGCGTACCGGCAGTGGTAGACCTTGCCGCCATGCGCTCTGCCGTTGCCCGCCTGGGCGGCGACCCCAAGAAGATTAACCCTCTCGTACCGGTCGATTTGGTCATCGACCACTCGGTGCAGGTCGATTTCTTC
>DYNS01000404.1 GCA_020720965.1 Anaerolinea sp.
AGAAGAACTCCCCCCCGCCGCGCCCACCCGCACCCCCGGCGGACCCACCCTTACCCCCGCCTCCTTTGCGCCTCCCCAAACCACCCCCCAGCAAGCCAGCGAGATACTCCGGCAGCAGGGGCAAGGCATGCAAACCCTCCCCACCATCCGCCTGGAAGCCGAAACCACCCTGCGGGTTCACTGGGAACAAAGGGAAGAAAAATCCTTTCGCATTTGGGTAGTCAACACCGACCCCAACCAAACCGACCCACGCTACAAAAAAATCTCAGTCGCCTTCACCAAAGTCCCCAGCATCGGCTACACCGACAGCACCCTCATCCCCGGAGAATACCAAATCCAAGTGGAAACCGAAGCAGGCTGGCTGGTCTGGGTGGAACGCCTCGAACCCTGAAAGAGCGGACTCATTTCTTCAAGGTATAATCCCGGCATGACCCTCCAACCCCACCCCATCGTCATCGGCATTGGCGGCGGCTCTGGCTCCGGCAAAACAACAGTCGCCCAAGAAATCCTCAACCGGGTTGGACCCGCCCGCATCGCCTACCTGCCCCACGATGCCTACTACCGCGACCTGAGCGGCTTACCCCCTGCCCAGCGCCTCGAAGTCAACTTCGACCACCCCAACATGCTCGAAACCGAGCTGCTCATCCAACACATCGAACAGCTCAAGCGATACCAACCTGTCCACCTCCCGGTCTACGACTTCACCACCGACAGCCGCGCCGCCGAAACCATCTCCATCGCCCCGCACCGCGTCATCGTAGTCGAAGGCATCCTCATCTACGCCGAACCAGACCTGCGAAAACTCTTCGACATCCGCATCTTTGTAGACACCGACTCAGACCTGCGCTTCATCCGCCGCCTGGAAAGAGACATCGCCCAGCGCGGACGCACCCCCGAATCCGTCATCAAGCAATACCTCAAAACCGTCCGCCCCATGCACCTGGAATTTGTGGAACCATCCAAACGCTACGCAGACGTCATCATCCCCGAAGGCGGATTCAACACCCCCGCCCTGGATATGGTCGTAGCCCGGATTGAAGAAATGCTCAGAGAAAAATAAACCCAAGGAGAAAAAACAATGAAACAGTGGAATTCCGCCCCGCAAATGACCATCGACCCCGCCAAACAATACACCGCCACCCTCAACACCGAAAAAGGCGACATTGTCATCGAACTCTTCGCCGAAAAAACCCCCCGCACCGTCAACAACTTCGTCTTCCTCGCCCGCGAAGGCTTTTATGACGGCACCATCTTCCACCGCGTCATCGCAGACTTCATGGCACAAGGCGGCGACCCCACCGCTCGCGGCACCGGCGGACCCGGCTACCGCTTCGCAGACGAATTCCACCCCTCCCTGCGCCACAGCAAACCCGGCATCCTCTCCATGGCAAACGCCGGACCCGGCACCAACGGCTCTCAATTCTTCATCACCCACGTCCCCACCCCCTGGCTGGATAACAAACACAGCGTCTTTGGGCAGGTCATCGGCGGCATGGATGTCCTCTTCTCCATCCCCCCGCGTGACCCCATGCGCCCGGAAAACCCCGGCGTAAAAATTCTCACCGTCAGCATCGAAGAAAAATAAGCCCCAACCCCAACCATTCTGTGACCGGCACGCCAACACGCCGGTCACTTTTTTTCCCCAACCTTACAGGTAACCCATTGAATCAGGAACCGACCCCCACCCTCCCCAAAGAAGAAATCGCCGGATGGAAAACGAACCTCATGCGCTTCGCCGCGCTGGCGCTCGTCATCCTCGTCAGCGTCTCCCTCCTCAGCCTGCGCGACCAGGTGCAGAACTTAGCCGCCCTCGGCTACCCCGGCATTTTCCTGGCTGCCATGCTCTCCAGCGCCACCGTCCTCATCCCTGCGCCGGGGCTGGCAATCGTCTTCACCATGGGCAGCATCCTCAACCCCCTCGGCGTTGCCCTCGCCGCCGGAACCGGCGCCGCCGTGGGAGAAATCTCCGGTTACATGGCGGGGTTAAGCGGGCGGGCAGTCATAGAGCGGATTGAACTGTATCGCCGCCTGAAGCCCAAAATCATCCAATATGGACCCATCGCCATCTTCGTCCTGGGAGTCATCCCCAACCCCACCTTCGACCTGGCGGGCATTGCCGCCGGGGCGCTGAAAATGCCCTTTTGGAAGTTCCTGCTGGCAGTCTGGGCGGCGCAAGTGCTAAAAATGCTCGCCGTCTCGGCAGCCGGGTCACTGTCGCTTAACTGGCTTTTTCCCCAGCCTTAGCCCTCAGCCGGGCAGCCCGGCGGGTGTTGTCTTCCACGTCCATTAAAATCAGCAAGGCTTTTGCCAAAATCAGAATCACCACCCCAATCCCTGCCCCCTGCAAAAAGCGAGTGAGCAGCGAAAAGTAAAAATACGCATCCAGCGCGTACCCGCCCTGAGTAGCGTTGAAGAAACCCTGGGCGGCGTTGTAGAGCGCTTCCAGCAGGTAGGCTGCCAGGGTTGCCCATGCCACAACCCGCGCCCAGCGCTCCAGGCGCTCGGTCAGGTTGCGCGGGTATGGTCCCAGCACG
>DYNS01000087.1 GCA_020720965.1 Anaerolinea sp.
GAAGCCGAGGGGTACCCGGGCGGTTCGACTGCCGGGTCGAGCATCAACCTGCGGATCATCGTTCCGAACGGCTGGTCCGACTGGCAAGCCGCCATCGAAGTGGTAGCAGCCGCCGGTAAAGAAATCGGCATCGACATCACCACCAACTACCCGGAATGGTCCGTGTACCAAACCGTCGTCACCAAGTCTGACGCGCCCCTCCCCGAAGGCTACGACATCTTCATGATGTGGTCTGACGGCGCTGGTCCCACCCAACCCTGGGGACGCATTCGCAAGATGATGAGCTCGGAATTCATTGGCATGGCAAGCAACTGGAACGGCAACTGGGGTCAGTACGCCAACCCCGCAGCGGATGCCCTCATCGCCTCCATCCCCGCCGAAACCGACCCCGCCAAACTGAACGAAATCTACACCGAACTGGTCAAAATCTACCTGACCGATGTTCCCTCCTTCACCCTCATGTATCGCCCGCAGTCCTTCCACACCGTCAACGAAAGCGTGTGGACGAACTTCCCCCACGATGGTGACGGCACCAACCCGCCCGTTCCGCCATTGGATTTGACCGATGGCTGGAGCATTGCAGGTCTCTATAACCTGACTCTGGTCAACCCGTAACCGACTGAGATTTTCAAAACAGCCATGTTCCACCCGTGTGGGGCATGGCTGTTCTTATAAATAAAACGGGCAAGGGTCGTTGCCTAAAGGAGGTGTGTTTTGAAAGGGTACCTGAGATATTTTCTCAATAAATTAGGTTGGTTTGCCATTACTTTTGTGTTTGCCTTCCTGCTCAACTTCATCCTGCCCCGCCTCATGCCCGGCGACCCGGTCGCCGCCATTGTGGCAAGGTTCGCCCAGGGCATGAGCAACTCCACCGGGGTACAGGCAATTTACGAACAATATGTGGAACTGTTCGGCACCAACAAACCCATGTGGGAGCAATTCGTCATTTACCTGCAAAACGTAGCAAAAGGCGATTTCGGCTTCTCCTTTAGTCAATACCCCCGCACCGTAGCGGATGTCCTCAAGGCTTCGCTCTGGTGGACTATCGCCCTGCAATTCCCCGCCATCATCGTAGGCTGGCTCATCGGCAACACGCTGGGAGCGCTGGCAGCCTACCTGAAGGGCGGCTTCGACAAAGTCCTCATGCCCCTCAGCATCTTCGTCAGCAACTTTCCGCCCTTTGGCATGGCGGTCATCTTCATGGTCGTCTTCGGGGTCAATCTCAAATGGTTTCCCACCTCCGGCGGCTACGGGTTCGACCTGATTCCCAGCTTCAGTTGGCAATTCATTCAATCCGTCATCATTCACTACCAGATGCCCTTCTGGTCCATCGTCATCATCGCCATCGGCGGGCAAGCCATTGGAATGCGCTCCATGGCCATTTACGAACTCAACGCCGACTATGTAAAGTACAGCCGCTTTATGGGTATCAAAGACAGCAAAATTGTCGGCTACGTTTTCCGCAACGCCATGCTGCCCCAAATTACCGGCTTGGCGCTTTCCATCGGCACCATGGTCGGCGGCGCTCTGGTGGCAGAAATTGTCTTTAGTTACCCTGGGCTTGGCACAACCCTCCTCCGAGCCGTCCTGGGGCAAGATTACCCGCTCATCTCCGCCTCCACCCTCATCATCACCGTGATGGTACTCTTTGCAAACTTTATCATCGAAATTTTATACGGCTTCATCGACCCGCGCATCAAAGCCGTGCAAGCCGACTAATGGAGAGGCAGACATGAAACATATCATCCAACAGGTTTTTCACTCTGGTAAGTTTGTCTTCGGCTTTTCCATCTTCGCCACCATTCTCCTCATCGTCATCTTCTACCCCCTCTTCGTCCCAGACCCACCCCTTACCATTTTGGGTCAGGGAACCTTCTTTCCGCCCGGAATTTACGTCAGCGTCTACGACAGCCTCAGCGCCACCTCCTACACCCTCAACCTGGATGAAGCCGCCGCCAAACGCATTGCCAGCAAACTAAGCCAGGAAGACCGCCAGGCGGTAAAAGAATGGCTTATCGCCGCCGGAATACCGGAAGCGGAAATTGACCCCGCCAATACCGAACAACTGCTAGACCAGTGGTTCGCCAACTACGACTCAAAAAAGAACGTCCCCGGCATGACGAATGCCAAACGCAACTACTACATCCGCCTCAACAACGCCCTCAAAGGCTTGCTCTCCCCCGATGCCGCAACCGTCTCGCAGACCAACCCCCAAACCGGCGAGATGGAACAAATTGACACCATCAACCAAACCGACTACGTCAACGTGAGCGAAGTCGCCAACCTGCGCCTGCTCCCCCTCGGAACCGACAACTTCGGACGAGACATCCTCACCGAGCTGATTGCTGCCACCCGCGTCTCCTTGCAAATTGGCTTCGTCGCAGGCATCATCGCCACCCTCATTGGGCTTACCCTGGGCTTGCTGGCGGGCTACGTTGGCGGAGTGGTGGATGATGCCATCATGTTCGTCACCAACCTCTTCACCGTCATCCCCACCTTCGTCCTGCTCATCCTCATCTCCTTCAGCATCGGGCAAGAACAGCGCGGCGCTTTCACCATCGCCGTTGTCATTGGGCTCACCTCCTGGGTCTGGACGGCGCGGGCAGTTCGCTCTCAGGTCATCTCCCTCCGCAACCGTGACCATGTGAATCTCTCCAAACTCTCCGGGCACTCCATCGTCCACATCATCCTCAGCGACATCCTGCCCTACATCGCCTCCTACGTCATCATGGCGCTCATCCTGCAAATCTCCTCCGGCATCCTGGCTGAAGCCGGGCTATCCATCCTGGGGCTGGGACCACGCACCACCGAAGTCCCCACCCTGGGGCTGATGATTAACTGGGCAATGATTTACCAGGCGCACATTTTGGGCAACTGGTGGGCATACATGCCCGTCCTCGTCACCATCGCCCTCATCACCTTCTCCATGAACCTGATGAATACCGGCATGGACCAGGTCTTTAACCCCGCCCTGCGAGACTAGGAGAGCGACATGGCAAACACAATGCTAGAAGTCAAAGAACTATCCACCAAGTACATCACCCGCTTCCGGGAGGATGTCTACGCCGTAGACCGGGTCTCCCTCGCCGTCAAAGAAGGGCGCTCTCTCGGCATCGCCGGAGAATCCGGCTGCGGAAAATCCACCCTGGCGCTCAGCCTCATGGGCTACTACTTCCCACCTCTCCACTACACCAGCGGAGAAATCATCATCAACGGCAAAAACATCTCCGGCATGAAGCCGGACGATGTTCGCAAATCCATCCTCGGCAGAGAAATCGCCTACATCCCACAAGCGGCGATGAACGCCCTCAACCCGACTCGCAAAATCATCCACTTCATCGAAGATGTCATCATGGAACACGAAGTGTATGCCACCAAAAAAGACATTTACGAACGCGCCAAAAAACTGTTTGAAACCCTGGGCTTACCCGCCGAAGTGCTGCAAAAATACCCGGTAGAACTCTCCGGCGGCATGAAACAGCGCACCGTCATCGCCATATCGGTCTTACTCCTCCCCAAAGTCCTCATCGCAGACGAACCCTCCTCCGCCCTGGATGTGACCTCCCAAAAAATGGTCATCAAAATGCTCAGGCATCTCATGGAAGCCGGGATGATTAGCTCGATGATTTTCATCACCCACGAGCTGCCCCTGCTCTACAACGTGGTGGACGACATCATGGTCATGTACGCCGGGCAAATTGTGGAAACCGGTGCTTCCCGCGAGATGGTCTTCGACCCCATTCACCCCTACTCCAAAGGACTCATGGGCTCCATCATCGTCCCGGAGCAAGGCTTGCGTGATGTAAAACTCACCGCCATCCCCGGCGTGCCGCCCAACTTAAAGAAGCCCCCAGCCGGTTGCCGCTTCGCAGAACGTTGCCGATTCGTCCGCCCGGAATGCCTCGTCACCAACGTCTCCCTGCGCCAAGCCGGAGACGGACGCGCCTACCGCTGCATTCTACCCGAAGCCGAACTGAGAGAAGCCTACGCCCGCGAGGAGCACAAGAAATGACCACCCTTACCCAACCCTTACTCAGCGCCAGGGGCGTTACCAAAGTCTTTGGCTTTGGTCGCCAAAAAAACACAGCAGTAGACAACGTAGACCTCGACCTGTACGAGGGCGAAGTCATCTCCATTGTCGGAGAATCTGGCAGCGGCAAAACCACCATCTCCAAAATTCTGCTGGGGCTGCTCACCGAAACATCCGGCGAGATTTACTTTCAGGGCGCAAAGCGAGACATCCGCTCCCATGCCAAAAAGCAGGAATACTGGAAAAACATTCAAGCCATTTTCCAAGACCCGTTTTCTTCCTACAACATCTTCAACAAAATAGATTCCGTCCTGCTGGATTGTATTAACATGCGCGGCGGACGCAGCCTGCCCCGCGAAAAGAAAGTGGAGATGATGTCGGAAGCCTGTAGTTTCGTCAACCTCAAGTTTGAAGAACTCACCAACAAATACCCCTTTGAACTTTCTGGCGGGCAAATGCAACGCCTGATGATTGCCCGCATCTTCCTCCTCAAACCCAAAATCCTGCTCGCAGACGAACCCACCTCCATGATAGATGCCTGCTCCCGCGCCACCATCCTGGACGAACTGATGCACCTGCGCCGCGAAATTGGCATGACCATCATCTTCATCACCCACGACATCGGCTTGGCGTACTACGTCTCGGACAAAGTGTACATTATGGAAAAAGGAAAATTTGTAGAAAGCGGCAGCGCCGACAGCGTCATCCTGCACCCCAAAGAACCCTACACCCGCCGCCTGCTCAACGATGTCCCCAAAATTTACGAGGAATGGGACCTCACCACCGTATAAACCCACACAAGGAAAAAACAATGCAGAAACAATCCCTCTCCGGTTCTTCGTGGCAATTTCGCCAAACCGGCACAACCGCATGGCTCCCCGCCCAGGTTCCGGGCGGCGTTCACACCGACCTGCTCGCCCTGGGGCAAATCCCCGACCCCTTTGTAGGCGACAACGAAAAGCGGGTTGCCTGGGTTGCCGAAAGCGATTGGGAATACCGCCTCTCCTTTTCGGTTGCGCCTGCCCTCGCCGGGCGCAAGCAAATTTGGCTGGTCTGTGACGGTTTGGATACCCTCGCCAGCTTGCAACTCAACGGCAAGCCCCTGGGCAGCGCCGATAACATGTTTCGCCAATACCGGTTCAACGTCACCTCCCTGCTACAGGCGGAAGACAACGAACTCAGCATTCAATTCGCATCCCCGGTGCAGCACATCCGCCAAAAGCAGGCAATCCGCCCCCTGGCAGGCGTACCGCAGGCAATCCCCGGCGGCTCTCACCTGCGAAAAGCCCCCTGCCACTTTGGTTGGGACTGGGGTCCCCAACTGCCGCCCATCGGCATTTGGAAAGACCTGCGCCTGGAAGCCAGCGATACCGCCCGCCTGGGCGAGATTCACCTGCGCCAACTCCACCAAAACGGCGGGGTACTCCTGCAAGCGCAGGTGCAGGTGGAAGGTTGGGAAGAGAGCCTAACCGCCCTCCTGCACCTTACCCACCCCAACGGCGTGGAACAAACCCAAAGCGCCGCCCTCCTCACCCCCGACGGGAATACCCTTTCTATAGCGGTTGCCAGCCCGCAGTTATGGTGGCCCAACGGCATGGGAGCGCAACCCCTGTACCAGGTGCGGGTTCTCCTTCAGCGGGCAGAAAAAACCGAAGACGAGAAGCAGTTCCAGGTCGGGCTGCGCCAGATTGAGCTGAGACAAGAGCCAGATGAATGGGGAAAATCCTTCACCTTTGTTGTTAACGGGCAGCCCTTCTTCGCCAAAGGTGCCGACTGGATTCCCGCCGACTCCTTCCCCACCCGCCTGACGGAAGAAACCCTGGAAGGCCTCCTCCGCTCCACCGTCCAAACCCACCAAAACATGCTAAGGGTATGGGGCGGCGGCTTTTACGAAGACGAACGTTTTTACGACCTGTGCGACCGCTACGGCATCTTAATCTGGCAGGATTTTGTCTTTTCTTGCAGCATTTACCCGTTGGATGACCCGGCTTTCCTGCAAAACCTGCACATAGAAGCGCAAGAGAACCTGCGCCGCCTCCGTCACCGCGCCTCGCTGGCGGTTTGGTGCGGCAACAACGAGATGGAGCAAGGCTGGGTGGAGTGGGGCTGGGAAAAGCCGGAACTGCAAGACCTGAAAGCCGCCTACGACCAGTTCTTTCACCACACCCTAAAGGAATGGTGCAATGCAGAAGACCCCGACCATGCCTATTGGGCAAGTTCTCCCTCCTCCGATACCCCCTTCCAGAACCCAAACGGGCAAAGCCAGGGAGACGCGCACTATTGGGATGTCTGGCACGGGCGCAAGCCCTTCACCGCGTACCGCAACCAATACCCGCGCTTTATGAGCGAGTTTGGCTTTCAGGCGCTGCCCCCGCTGGAGACCATTCGCACCTTTGCCGAGGAAGCGGATTGGAACATGACCTCCTACATCATGGAGCAGCATCAAAAGAACGCCAGCGGCAACTCTCTCATCGTAGGGCAAATGTTGGATACCTTCCGCCTGCCCAAAGACTTCGAGTCGCTGGTGTACCTCAGCATGGTGCTGCAAGCCGAGGGCATCCGTTATGGGGTGGAACATTGGCGCAGACACACCAACCGCGTCTCTGGCACGCTTTACTGGCAGTTGAATGACTGTTGGCCCGTCGCCTCCTGGTCTAGCCTGGATTATTTTGGGCGCTGGAAGGCGCTGCACTACGCCGCCCGCCGCTTTTATGCGCCGCTCCTGCTCTCCATCGAAGATGCCCCGCCCCATCAGTCCCTCTACCTCAGCAGCGACCTGATGCAGGACTGGAGCGGTACGGTGCGCTGGAAACTCATCACCCTGGCGGGAGAAAGCCTGGATGCCGGTGAAAAAACGGTGCAAATTGCCCGCAACGACGTGCTGGCTATCGAATCGCTGGATTTCTCCCCCCGCCTCACGGATGATTCGCGCCGCGAACTGGCTTTTGTTGCGGAACTCTGGCAGGGAGAAACCTGCCTTAGCCGCCAGGTGGCATTCTTTGCCCCGACCAAGCACCTTTCGCTTCAGAACCCGCAAATCGCATCCTCCCTCAGCCTGCAAGGCGATGTCCTCTCCATTCAGCTTTCCGCCCAATCCCTCGCCCGGCTGGTGGAATGCAGCCTCAGCGGCGCGGATGTGGTCTTTAGCGACAACTACTTCGACCTGCCCCCGCACACCCCCGTCACTCTCACCGCGTCCCTGCCCGCCGGTTGGACCCTGCAAAAAGCCCAGGAAGCCTTCCGTCTGCGCTCGGTGTACGAGACTTTTACCCCCTAAGCGCCCCAAGGTAGTTTCTTTTGCAAACCATTTGGAACAAAATTACGCAATACCCCAAAATTGGGCTTGTCCTGCTGGCATACATCGCCTTCATCGCCCTCGGAATGCCAGACGGTTTATTTGGCATTGCCCTGCCCTCCATCCGCCTCACCTTCGGCATTCCGCTGGACGCGGTGGGGATGCTGCTGGCAGCCAGCGTAGCCGGGTATATGACCTCCAGTTTTCTCAATGGACCCATCATCTCCCGTTTTGGGGTGGGAGCCACCCTGGCAGCCAGCTGCCTGCTGACGGGGCTGGCGCTCACCGGGTACACCCTCGTGCCAGAGTGGTGGATGATGGTTCTATTGGGCGTTGTTGCCGGGTTGGGCGCAGGCGCCATTGATGCCGGTCTAAACACCTATGTCGCCGCCCACTTTGGAGAAGGGCTTATGCAGTGGCTTCACGCCAGTTACGGCATTGGCGTAACCATCGGACCCATCATTATGACAGTCGCCCTCACCGGCTTTCAATCCTGGCAGGCGGGCTACCGCGCAGTGGCGCTTTTTCAGGTCGCGCTCGCGCTTGGGTTCACCTTCACCCTCTCCATGTGGAGCCAAAACGATGCCGACCAAAGCCCGGACAGCGCCAAACGCCTCACCGACTACAACACCCCCCTGCGCGAAACCATTCAAAAGCCCCAGGTCTGGCTCAGCATCCTGCTCTTCTTCCTCTACGTTGGCTCAGAAGTCTCGCTCGGCACCTGGACGTATAGCCTGCTGACCGAATCGCGCCACATTGAACCCGGTGCGGCAGGTTTATGGGCAGGCAGTTACTGGGCAACCTTCACCATCGGGCGCATTGTCGCCGGGCTATACGCCAAACGCTTTAGCATTCACCAAATGGTCATCGGCGGAGTCTCCGGCGCGGCACTGGGAACCCTCCTGCTGGTCTGGAATCCTCTGCCGCTGGCAAACCTGGCGGCAGTTGCCCTCATCGGCTTCTCCATTGCGCCCATCTTCCCCGCCATGATGTCCGGCACAAGTCAACGGGTGGGTGAGCGCTTTGCAGCAAACACCATCGGGATGCAAATGGCGGCAACCGGCTTGGGAACTGCCCTTTTACCCAGTCTCTTCGGCATCCTCGCCCGCCAAATCTCGCTGGAAGTCGTCCCCCTCGGTCTCCTCCTTCTCTTCGCCACCCTGCTGGGCATCTACCTGGTTGCCAGCCGCCCCGGCAAAAGAGCCTAAACCACCATCAAAAGGAAGAATCTGCCATGAAAGATATTCAATCCCTCATCGCTCAAATGACTTTGGAAGAAAAAGCAGCCCTCTGCACCGGCGCAAGCGCCTGGTCCACCACCCCCGTAGAGCGCCTGGGCTTGCCAGAAATGATAGTCTCGGATGGACCTCACGGCGTGCGCCGCGTCCCCGATGTTCACTCCATGGGGCAGAACAGCCTGCCCGCCACCTGCTTCCCCACCGCCTCCTGCACCGCCTCCACCTGGGACGTGGACTTGATTGGGCAAATGGGGGTTGCCCTCGGCGAGGAGTGCATCGCCCTCAACGTGGACGTTCTGCTAGGACCCGGCGCAAACATGAAGCGCTCCCCCCTCGGTGGGCGCAACTTTGAATACTTCTCCGAAGACCCTTACCTCGCCGGAGAGTTGGCGGCAAACTTCATCAACGGAGTCCAGTCTCAGGGCGTTGGCACCTCCCTCAAACATTACGCCGCCAACAACCAGGAATTCCAACGCTTTAGCATCAGCGCGGAAATAGACGAGCGCACCCTGCGCGAAATTTACCTGCCCGCCTTTGAAAAAGCCGTAAAACAAGCCCAACCCTGGACGGTGATGTGCTCCTACAACAAAGTAAACGGAACCTTTGCCTCGGAACACCGCCAACTGCTGACGGAGATTCTCAAAGACGAGTGGGGCTTTGAGGGGCTGGTCGTCTCGGACTGGGGCGCGGTTCGCAACCGGGTTGCCGCCCTTAAAGCCGGGCTGGATTGGGAAATGCCCGGTCCCCAAGACCTGCGCGTAAAAGCGGTTGTAAAAGCCGTGCGCTCCGGCGAGTTGGACGAAGCCGTGTTAGACGAATCCGTGCGACGCATCCTTCGGATTGTGCTGAAGGCGCAAGAAACCCCCAAAGGCGGCAGTTTTGATATAGACGCGCACCACGAACTGGCGCGGAAAATCGCCACCGAGGGCATTGTCCTGCTCAAAAACGAAGGGCTGCTACCCCTCCAGGGTCAGCAACATATTGCCGTCATCGGGCGCTCGGCAGAAAACGCTCACTTTCAGGGCGGCGGCAGTTCCCACATCAACCCCACCAAAGTTGCCATGCCCTACAAAGAACTGCAAGCCCGCGCCGCAAACGCCGAACTGACCTACGCCGAAGGCTACCCGGCAGACAATTCCCTGCGCCCCGACCTGG
>DYNS01000405.1 GCA_020720965.1 Anaerolinea sp.
TTCGGGAGAGAATTTGTAGGGCGGTTTCGTCCAGGTAGGCGCGGATTTTGCTCTCGTCTTCGCTGGATGCGACCAGGTAACGGGCGTTGAAGTCCGGCGAGTCGGAAAAGTCTATTTTTTCGCCGACCATCATCCATTCCAGGGCTTTGTTTGCCAACCCGCTGAGGGCGTATTGCGAGTTGGGCTTGGGGATGAGTTGGAAAAAGGGCAGGTTTAGGCGCGGGGAAGTGACGACAACCGCCTGCCTTTCCAGGGTGGTGTTGTCTCCGTAGGTATCCACCAGGTCGAGCAGGTACATTTCCCCGTCCATTATCACCTTTTTGGATACGTTTTGAAGGATGTAATTGACTTTGGTGTTGGGGCGGCGGTAAAGCCTGCCGATTTCCTCCACGAGGGAGGCTTCGGGTTGGATGGGGCTAAACCCAAAGGATTGGGCGTTGTCCCGTTTGGTTTGGTTTTCCTTCCTTTGGGAGGAAATGGCAAAATAGACCATGCCGACAAAAAAGACGAGAAAACCGACCAGAATGAGAATTTCCTGGAGTTCCATGTGTTTCTCCTTGTGGCTATATCAGGGGAGGAGATGCCAGTCTAAAAAGCGTTCCAGGCGTTCAAATACGTCCATTTGGCTTTGGCGCATCAGGAAGCCGTGCGGTTCGCCGGGGTAGGTTTTGTATTCGTAGGTTTTGTCGTGGCGTTTGAGTTCATGCACAATTTCTTCCGAGGCTTCGGGGGGGACGACTGTATCTTCCAGCCCGTGCAGGATGAGAACGGGTTTTTGGATTTTGTGCAAGTCGGTGATGGGCGAGCCCGCCTGGTACACGCCTCGGTTTCGGCTGGGATGCCCCAAGAAGATTTCGGTGTAGAGGCGCAGGTGTCGGTTGCATTGCGCCCAAGAACTGATGAGATTGCTATCTCCATATTTGGCAACGCCGCAGGCGTAATGGTAGCCGGGGTCACGCGAGAGGACGCACATGGTCATGTAGCCACCGTAACTGCCGCCCATGCTGGCGATGCGTGTGGGGTCTATGCCGGGCAGGGTTGCCAGGTATTTGGCGGCTTCGATGCAGTCTTTCGTGTCGCCGCCGCCCCAATCGTTGTAGTTGGCGTGTTCAAAGTCTATGCCGTAGCCGGTGGAGCCGCGATAGTTGGGGGCGAGGAAGGTGTAGCCTTTGGCGACCAGGTATTGAGCCAGAATGTCCCATTCGAAGGCGTATTGGGATGAGGGTCCGCCGTGCGGGTGGACGATTGCCGCGCCGTTGGGTTGGTGGGGGCGATAGAGAAAGGCGGGGATTGGTGTGCCGTCAAAGGAGGGGTAGGAAACCCGCTCTGGCATCGCCAGGCGGTTGGCGGCGAGGGCAGGCAGAAAAGAGAAAGTGAGTTGAGTTGTCTGCCGGGTGGCGATTTCCATCCGGTAGATTTCTGGCGGTTGAAGGGGGCTTTCATATTCAAAGGTGAGGCTCTTGCCCTCCGGCGTGAAGCAGGGGTTGGTGTGCAGCCCCTCGCCGCCCCGCAGTTCCGTCCATTCTCCGGTTTGGGCGTTTAGCAGTCCCAGCAAAAAAGCCCCCTCCCGGTTGACGGTTACTGCCAGACTGCTGCCATCCGGCGACCATTCGTGCTGGACAATATCGGCGTGAAGTTGGGAGAGTTGGCGCAGGTCTGTGCCGTCTGGACGGATGAGCCAGATGTCATTCCAGCCGCCCTGCTCGCTGGTGAAGGCGAGCAGGCTGCCATCCGGCGAGAAGCGCGGGTTCCAGGCGCGGATTTTGGGCAAGCCGTAGAGGGTGTGGGTTTTGCCCTCTTTCAGGTTGAGCAGGCAAATATCGGAGCGGTTGAGGTCATCGAAGCGGCGCAGGGCGTAGGCGATGCTGTTGCCGTCTGGAGCGGGGTCGGGCTGCCAGTGGTCGCCCAGGTTGTCATCGGTGAGGGGTTGGGGCCAGCCGCCTTCCAGGTCGGTGAGGAGAATCTGGTCTGCTTCGCGGCGGGTGACGCTAATCAGCAGGCGGCGCGAATCGGGCATCCAGCCCAACAGGCTGGCAGATTCGGTGAAGTCGGTTAGTTTTTTCGGCAAGCCACCTTCGTGGGGGACGATGTGAACGTGGTCTTGTTGGGTAAATGCCAGCCATTTGCCATCCGGCGACCATTGAGGGATTTCGTCATCCCAATAGGCGACCAGGGCGCGTTCCACCGACTGCCTGGCGGGTACGCCGCCTTCGGCGGGCAGGGTGAAGACATCCGAGAGGTGTCCGTCATCTTTGAGGAAGGCGATGAGTTTGCCATCCGGCGAGAGTTGGTGGTTGCGGACGCGCTCCTGGGCAGTGATGAGGGCGAGGCTCCAGCCCTGGGGAGGTTTCACATCCGGACGGGGGATGGAGGGCCAGCCGTTGCGCTCGTATTTTTCGGCGGTTTCGATGATTTTGCTCATGGGTTTCTCCGGGTTAGGGGCATTCCAGTTCGGCGAGGTAGGCAGGTTCGGCGGGTGGGTAGAGGCGGTTAAATTCTTGCAGGTATTGGCTTGCCAGTTG
>DYNS01000406.1 GCA_020720965.1 Anaerolinea sp.
CCCATACAAACTCTTTGCCACCCCCTGGCGCACGAAAATCATCACCACCAAAAGAGGCAGCAAGGACAGCAAGGCAAACCACAAGAAGAGCCTGGCAACCAGAGAGGAGCGGAGAATTTTCATAGGGGGTTGGGTTTAATTTTACCTGATAGAGCGAGGCAGAAACAATCACCAATCTTCAACGGAAAGGGGAAAACCAGACGATATAATACCTCCCGTTACCCTATAAGCCTCTCTTACAACGGGAAAATAACGTATGAAAAAAGCCCTCGCCCTGTTTTTGCTCAGTTTTTTGCTCGTCTCCTGCGTAGCGGAACCAACCCTTAGCCCGGCGCTACCCAGCCCTCTGCCGTCCACTGCAACCCCCACGCCCAATGGCGCAACAAGCAGCCTGGCAGATTACTTTGTCCCGCCATATTACCAGCCCTCCTATCTGGATGTAATTGAAGCCTCCAAGAAGGAGAAAGAACTCGTTATCTATTCGGTGATGAGCGAAGAAAACTGGCAGCCCATTTTGCAAACCTTTGCCTCCCACTACCCCTGGATTAAGGTCAGGACGGTGCTGACAGGCACAAGCGAGGTTTTTAGCCGTTACCTTGCGGAGGCGCAGGAAAGTTCGCCCACCGCCGACCTGCTCATCTCCAGTGATGTGGGCGGCTGGTACAACATCGTCTCGCAGGGTGAAATTCTCACCTACCGCTCGCAGGAGGCGCTCTTACTGCCGGGCTGGTCCACCAAGTACATTGGGTTATATGTCGTCTCCAGTGACCCAACCGTGCTTATTTACAACAAAAAACTGGTGGGCAACCCTCCCAACACCCTAAGAGAACTGGGGGAACTGATTGGGAAAAACCCACGAGACTATCAGGGGCAGGTTATCACCTACGATGTTGCAACCAACGCCTCCGGTCTTGCCCTCAACTGGTTTTGGCTTAAACAATACAAGGAAGACGGCTGGCGCAGCCTCACCGCCATTGGGCAGAGCAACCCCATCCTGACCGCAGACCGTTTTGAAATGGTGGATGCCGTAGGCAGCGGGCGGGTAAAACTCGGCTACTTCGTCACCGGCATCACCGTATTCTCCAACCTGAAAAAATACCCGGATATGGGCTACGCCTACATTCAGGACGGGCAGCCTCTGTTTTTGCGCTACATGGCAATTACCCAAAAATCACAAAGCCCCAACTCTGCCAAACTGCTGGTGGACTTCATCCTCTCGCAGGAGGGGCAAATGGCGGTTTCTTTGGGCGGCTTAACCCCCTACCGGGCAGATGTTGCCCCCCTCGCCGCCTATCACCTGGATAAAATTGAGCAAATTGTCGGGTCTGAGAACCTCGTCTTTTTGGAAATAGACCCGGAACTGACAGACCCGACTCTCATCACCCCATTTATCGAAAGATGGACCTTCTCCGTACAGCAGGAGAGGTAGCCTGAAAAGCGTTCATCCGCGCCGAAGCGCCGCCGCAAACCGGGAGGCGAACCCTTCCGCCGCTTGGGCAGGATTCCCCGCCCCGCCCACCTCCCGCACGCAGGCAGAGCCGACAATTACCCCATCCGCCAACGCCCCTACAGCCTTTGCCTGCTCCGGGCTGGCGATTCCGAACCCGACACAAACCGGCACAGAGGCATGTTCCCGCACCCGCGCAACCAGGGCATCCAAGCCCGCCGCAAGCCCCTCGCGTGTGCCGGTTACGCCCGTCACGCTTACGAGGTAAATAAACCCCTGGGCATGGCGGGCGAGTCTTTCCATCCGCTCCGGCGGGGTTGTGGGGGCGAGCATGGTAATTTGGGGTAGCGAAGTCCCCTCCAGCGCAGTGGAAAACTCTTCCGCCTCCTCCGGCGGCAGGTCGGGGATAATGAAAGCGTCTGCCCCGGCAGTTTGAGCATCCTGCACAAATTTCTTTAGCCCGTAGGCGAGAATGGGATTGTAGTAACCCATCAGAATAAGGGGAATTTGCACCCCGCGCCGCCGCAACTCAGCGACAGCCTCCAACCCCTGGCGGGTGGTTACGCCATTTTGCAAGGCAACCTGGGTGGCTTGCTGAATTATTTTGCCGTCCGCCAACGGGTCGGAAAAGGGTAAGCCGACCTCCATCAGGTCGGCGCCGTTTTTGGCAAGGGCTTCCATCACGTCTATGGAGATGGGCAAATTGGGGTAGCCTACGGGGAAGTAGGGCATAAAAACGGGCGCATTCACAAAAGCAGATTCAATCCGATTCATGGGTTCCTCGCTTACAGTTCGCCCAGCTCATGCAGGACGGTGTTCAGGTCTTTATCGCCTCGCCCAGAGAGATTGACGAGGAGAATTTGGTCTTGGGGCATGGCAGGGGCGCGTTTGATGGCTTCTGCCAAAGCGTGAGAAGACTCCAGGGCGGGGATGATGCCTTCGGTGTGGCAAAGGGCAGAAAAAGCGGAGAGGGCTTCTTCATCGGTGGCGGAAGTGTAAAAGGCGCGTTCCTGGTCTCGAAGTTGGGCATGTTCCGGTCCAATGGCGGCGTAATCCAACCCGGCAGAGACG
>DYNS01000003.1 GCA_020720965.1 Anaerolinea sp.
AGGGGGAAGAGGGTGCCATCCGCCAGGCGCATTTCGCGCAGGACGC
Organism: Anaerolinea sp.; assembly: GCA_020720965.1. Taxonomy (GTDB): domain Bacteria; phylum Chloroflexota; class Anaerolineae; order Anaerolineales; family Villigracilaceae; genus UBA5195. The sequence continues at coordinate 47 of DYNS01000003.1, forward strand.
GGTCGTAATCGGCTTTGCCCATAAACGTCTTTAAAGGCGAAAAACCGCCGGTTGCCAGCAGTTCCAGGTCACACAAGGCGCGCATGGAAATTTTGATGGAGGGTAGTTTTGCGGCACGTTCCATCAGCGCGGCGCGTTCTTCCGGCGCGGCAAGCAGGTTCACCAGCGTACCGCCATACGGAGCGATTAAATTGGCTTTAGACATGAAAAAAGGTTCTCCTAACGTATATTCAGTTGTTGAATTTTGGCAATTATAGCAGGGTTTGGCAAATGCGGCAGGCTAGGCTGGCTTCAGCGCTTCCAGCGGCAGGCAGGGCTTGGCGCCTCCTTGTCTCCCGGTGTTCCAGGTAAAAACCAAATCCCGGCGGGCGCGGGTAATGCCCACAAACAACAGGCGCAGCCTCTCGCGCACATACTCCTCCCTTGCGGTGAGGGTTGCCTTGCCTTCTTCGTACCAATCAAACTCCGTGCCGCGCACTGCCGCCCTCAATTGAGCCAGCGCCTCCGCCTCCAGGTTAAGCGAGTCGCGCACAAACCATTTCTCCCCAATGTAATTATCTTCTGCCTGTAAAGACGGAAAATCGTAATTATTCATCGAAGTCAGGTACACCCGGTCCCACTCCAAGCCTTTTGCCTTGTGCATGGTCGCCACAACCACCCTGCCGCGATGCCGCTCCGGGTCGAACCCGGAATCATCGCTGGAAAAGCCCAAAAAGCGGCGCTCATTTCGGGCAATTACGCTTAATTCAGCGGCCAACTCTGGCAGCCGCCAATAGGAATGCGCCTCCGCCGCCTGTCTCAGCGCCAACGCCAATTTGTGCGCCAACGCCAGTTCTGCCGGCTCGGTAAATAAATCCTGCGCCAGGGTCAGGGTCATTTGGTCGATGGGAAGGAGGACGCTTGCCTGCCAGCGGCGGATGACCTCCGCGAAGGCATTCAACTCTGCCCGGAGATTCTCCTCCTCTTCCCCGCTCAAGCCTGGGGGCAGAACAAAAGGCATCTCCTCCTCTGGAAAAAGATACGCCTCCACCCGGCGGATTCGCCGCAACACCGAAGCCACCGAATCCGAAAAACCTTGCAAACTCTCTTCCTCCCGCCAAGCGCGCCGCCAAACCTGGTAGGCTTTTGCCAGTTTGGCAGCCGAGCCAGGGTCGGAGAGATAGGTAAAGACATTGGCAATTGCCCCGGCAGTCATGCGGGTGGAATTGCTGCTGCTCATCAACTCCACATAATCCACCTTGTGCCTCTTAAGCGCCTCCACCATCTCTGCCCCGCGACCATTGCGCGGCACAAGGATAGCCACCGTCCAATCGGCATGGGTTGGCAGCCAATTCTCCAAAGAGCGGGCAATTGCTTCGGCTTCCTCTTCTGGTTTGTACTTTCTGCTCGCAAACTGCACCGCCGCAGGGTCGGCAGGCGGGTTCGGCTGCGGGTCATCCGCCTCTGCCGGGTGAATATACGGCAATCCCAACGCGCTCCGACAAGCCTCCGCCGGGTGTTCGTTCCTTGTCCACTCTATCAGCCGGTTTGCCAGGTCTATAATCGCGGGCTGCGACCTGCCAGAGACGGGCAATTCCCTCTTCCAGTCGGCTTCGTGGGCAATAAAATCGCGCAGCAGGCGCGGGTTGGCGGTGGTGAACGTCTCAAAAATTGCCTGGTTGGGGTCGCCCACCCGTACCCAATTGCCCTCCCCGGCTAAAAGGCGCAAAATCGCCTCCTGAATCTGAGAAGAATCCTGGGCTTCATCCTCCAGCACATAGGGAAACCGATACCGCAGGCGGGCGAGATACTCCGGGTCGCTTTCCAGCACCCGATACGCCAGCCGAATCAGGTCGTCAAAATCCACTGCGCCCCGGTACGCCAACGCCCGTTGATAATCGGCATACACCGCCCAGCCCATCTCCGCCAGCGGCAAAGGCGGCGAGGCATCCAACCTGGCACGCAAAGCGTCTGGCGTAAGGCGTTCATCCTTGGCAGAGCGGATGAAGGCAGTGCAAAGCGATTCGAGCGCCTCTTGCAAACCCCGTCTCCCCTTCTGACGGTTAAAATCCTGCCCGTCCGGCTTCAGGTACGCCCCAATTTCATCCTCGTGGTTTGCCAGCCACGCCTTCACCGCATCTTTGCGAATCAACTCGGCTTCGCGTTCATCCACAATGCTAAAGCGCTCCTCCAACCCTGCCAGGGCGGGTTTCTCCCGCACAATATCGTGCGCCAGCCCGTGCAAAGTCCGCACCCGGTAGCCGAGATGCGGCAAAAGCCCATGCTTCTCCACCATCCTGCCGATACGGGCTGCAAAATTATCCACCGCAGAATGAACCAGGGTGACGATAAGCACCTCCTGGTCAGAGGCTAATGCCCCGCTCCGGATGATTTGAGCGGCGAGGGCGCTAAGGGTGAAGGTTTTGCCAGAACCGGGCACAGCCGCAATCCCCATTTTTCCACTGCGATAACGTAAAACTTCAATTTGAGAAGGTCTAAGGGTAAAATCCATGCAATTCACACTTTTGAGAAAGAGATAACTTTCATTATAGCAAATTGGTATTGTCAAGTTCTCTTTTCGCCTTTATAATCGTCTAATATCTTTGTACTGGAGCAATCAAGTTATGATGGAACAGAATAACGCCCTTGAAGGGCAGGGGGGCCGCGAGGACCAAACCCAACAGGAAAATAACGAAACAATGGAAAGCCTCATGCAGTCGGAACAAGCCGGGCTGGAGTTTCCCAGCCAGGGCGAGATTCGCCAGGGTGTCATCGCCAGTGTTTCGCCGTCTCAGATTTTGGTCAGCGTTGGCGCCAAGTCTGAAGGTGTCATCATGGGTCGGGAGTTGGACCAAATCCCCGCCTCAGAACGTGATGCCTTTGAAGTCGGTCAACCGATTTCTGTTTTCGTTCTCAACCCGGAAGACCAAAACGGCAACATCGTTCTGTCTTACAACCGCGCCCGCGAAGCAATGGGCTGGGAAGTTGTGGAACAGATGAAGACCACCAACGAAACCTTTGAAGGCAAGATTGAAGGTTATAACAAAGGCGGTCTTATCGTTTTGGTTCATGGTCTGCGCGGTTTCATTCCTTCCTCGCAAATTAGCCTGATGCGCCGCAACCTGGTGCAGGGAGATACGCCCGACCGCTGGGCGAAGATGATGGGAGAAGCCATTAGCGTGCGGATTATTGAAGTGGACCGTGAACGCCGCCGCTTAATCCTCTCTGAACGCGCCGCCAATCCCGAAACCCGTCAGTCTCTCAAAGAGCGCGTGATTGACGAATTGCAGGAAGGGCAGGTTTACACCGGGCGCGTTACCTCCGTGGCAGACTTTGGCGTGTTCGTCAATGTCAACGGGGCGGATGGCTTGGTTCACCTCTCCGAACTTTCCTGGGACCGGGTTCAGCACCCCAGCGAACTGTTTGAAGTAGGTCAGGAAGTGAAAGTAAAAGTTATCAGCGTGGATAAGGACAAGAAACGCATTGGTCTTTCCGTCCGCGCTTTGCAGGGCGACCCCTGGCAGCAGAAGGTGGAAAGCTTCAAGGTTGGTCAATTGGTGGAAGGAACTATCACCCGCCTGACCAAATTTGGCGCTTTTGCCCGGCTGGAAGGAGACGTGGAAGGTCTTATTCACATCTCCGAACTGAGCGAGAACCGCATCAATCACCCCAAAGAAGCAGTGAAAGAGGGCGACATGCTCACCTTGCGGGTCATCCGCATCGACTCGGACCAGCGCCGCATCGGTCTTAGCCTGCGGAAGGTGGACTCGGGAGCCTTTGCCGACCAGGACATGAAAGCGCTTGCGGCAGAACTCACCCAGGAAGACCAGGAATAAATTGCCAGAAGGAGAGCGCACCGCAAGGTGCGCTCTTTTCTTTTGCCCTCTTTTTTGTCTCTATTCTATGACTCTTAACCTCCCCCTCCTTGTAGACGCTCATCAAGACCTTGCTTGGAATATGCTCAGTTTTGGGCGAGATTACACCCGCCCGGTGCAGGAAACCCGCCTGCGCGAGAAAGATACTTTTGTTGTGCCGAACAACGGCGACACGGTTCTAAGCTGGCAGGAATATCAACGCGGGCGGGTTGCCTTGGTGTTTGCCACCCTATTCGCTGCGCCCTGGCGCACCCGCGCCGGGGATTGGGACAGCCAGGTGTACAAGACTCCCCAAGAGGCGCACCGCCTGTACCACGCCCAGTTGGATGCCTACGAGCGGTTGTTTGATGAACACCCGGAGAAATTTACCCCGGTTCGCTCTGCTGCTGAACTGAATCGCCTGCTTTCGGAAGGCTCCTCCGCTACCGGTTTGCTGACTTTGATGGAAGGCGCGGATGCCGTGCTGAATCCACGTGAGTTGGAGGAATGGTGGCAGCGCGGGGTGAGGGTGATTGGTCCAGCCTGGGTTGGCACTCGTTATAGCGGCGGCACGCGCGAGCCGGGTTCTCTTACAGCGGAGGGACGGGTTCTTTTGCAGAGTATGGCAGAGCGCGGATTTTTGCTGGATTTGAGTCACATGGCTTGGGAAGCCGCCCTGGAAGCCCTCGACCGCTATGAGGGGGCTTTGCTTGCCAGCCATTCCAACCCGTTAAAGATGGTAAAAAACGGTACCAGTAACCGTTTTTTGACGGATGAAATTATAGACGGGATTGTGGCGAGGGATGGGGTTATTGGGATTGTTCCGTTTAACCGGTTTTTGAATCAGAACTGGCAAAATGAGAACCCCCGCACCGATTGCCCGCTGGAGATGGTGGCGGCGCACCTGGATTATATTTGTCAGCGTGCCGGGGATGCCCGCCATGTGGGCTTTGGCACGGATTTTGACGGCGGTTTTGGCTTGCAGCACATCCCCGCCGGGTTGGATACGATTGCAGATTTGCATCTGCTAATTCCCATTTTGCAAGGCTACGGCTATTCCGCCGCCGATATTGACTTGATTTTTGGCGGCAACTGGCTTTCCTTGCTGAGAAAGGCGCTGCCCTGATGGATGAAGAAACGAATCTACCCGAGGAAGCGAACCCTGTAGTGAGGGCGCTTGCCAAAGACCGGGTCATTTTTGGTTTGGCGGTGGCAATTTTGGGGGTGTTGGTCTTTTTGGTGGGCGCGAAGCCGGGTTGGTTTGGCTTGCGGCACAACGAGTCGGTTGGTTTTGTTCAGATTACAGTTTTTTTGGTGGGGCTGGCGTTCTTGTGCCTGGGTGGATACATTAGCCTGGCGGCTTTGTGGAATGGCGAAGAGAAGAGCATCGCCGCCGATATTGGCTTGCGCCTGATTGGGACGGGCTATGTCATTGCCGTTTTTACCGGCATGGCAGATATTTTTGGCATGAGCGTGATTGATACGCCCAATGTGCCTTTTTTTGGTCCCTGGCAGGCGGCGGGGGTGCAGGTGGGCATGGCGGTGATTGCGTTGGGGATGTTTTTACTCGTTCCCCAAAAATGGTTTTCGCGCAGGTAGGCTGGTCTCTTGCGCCTTTTGAGGGGGCATCTTAGAATCGGGGAATGAACCCTTCCCCTACCTTCCGTATCGAACATGACCTGCTCGGCGAGCGGCAAGTGCCACAAGAAGCGTGGTATGGCATTCACACCTTGCGCGCTCTGGAAAATTTCCCCATCACCGGTTCTCCCATTGGGCGGTATCGCAGCCTGGTGCGGGCGTTGGCGCTGGTAAAGCAAGCCTGTGCCAACGCCAATTTGGAACTGGGTCAGTTGGGCAAAGACCACGCCGACGCCATTTTGCACGCCTGCCGTTTTGTGGCAGACGGCGAGTATGACTCTCAGTTTGTGGTGGATGTCATTCAGGGCGGCGCTGGTACATCGACCAATATGAACGCCAATGAGGTGATTGCCAACCTGGGGCTTGTGTTTATGGGGCACGAGCGCGGCGAGTATCGCTACCTGCACCCGTTGGAGCATGTCAACATGAGCCAAAGCACCAACGATGTCTACCCCACTGCCCTAAAACTTGCTCTGCACCTGGAACTGCAAAAATTAGACGCGGCGATGGGTGTGCTGCGCGACTCTTTTGACAAAAAAGCCCAGGAGTTTGCTCACCTGCTGAAGATGGGGCGCACCCAACTACAAGACGCTGTGCCAATGACCCTGGGGCAGGAATTTAGCACCTACGCCGTAATGCTGGACGAAGACCGCCAACGCCTGAGAGAAGCCGCCCTGCTCATTCAGGAAATTAACCTGGGCGCAACTGCCATCGGAACCGGGATTAACGCCCCGCCTCAATACGCCGCCCTTGCCTGCCAACGCCTAGTGGATTTAACCGGCATCCCCTTTGTCACCGCCGGAAACCTGGTGGAAGCCACCCAGGACGCAGGCGCTTTTGTGCAGCTTTCCGGGGTGCTAAAACGGGTTGCTGTCAAACTTTCCAAAACCTGCAACGACCTGCGCCTGCTCTCCTCCGGTCCCCGCGCCGGGCTGGGGGAGATTAACCTGCCCGCCGTGCAAGCCGGTTCCTCCATTATGCCGGGCAAGGTCAATCCTGTCATCCCGGAAGTGGTGAACCAGATTGCCTTTGAAGTCATTGGCAACGATGTCACCGTCTCTTTTGCGGCGGAGGCGGGGCAGTTGCAGTTAAACGCCTTCGAGCCGGTCATTGGGTACAACCTGCTCAATAGCATTATCTATCTGCGGCAGGGCTGCCTTACCCTGGCAGATAAATGCGTGTGTGGCATTACCGCCAACACCCAAAGGCTTAACGATATTGTGGAAAATTCGATTGGGATTGCCACCGCCCTCAATCCTTACATCGGCTACGAGAACGCCACCCGCGTAGCCAAAGAAGCCTATCAAACCGGCAAAAGCGTGCGGGAGATTGTTCTACACCTGGGTTTGCTCTCCGCTCAGGAATTGGAGGAGATTTTGCAGCCCCAGGCGCTGATTCAGCCCCGCGCCCCCCACCGTTAAACGGAAACAGGCTCCCACACGGGAGCCTGTTTTTTTCATAAGGGGCTATTTCTCGGCTTTGGGTTTCCATTCGCCGCTTATCAGCAGCTCCCGCCCCGATTCTGCTTTGTCCTCGTAAATTTCGTATAACAGTTGCATGGGGAAGACGTTTGCGAGCATTGCCTGCGCCGGGCAATAGCGCTGTGCCGAGAGTTCTATGGCGCGTAAGACTGCCGCTTCTTGTATGTTTGTGCCGCTAAAGATGTATTTGATGACGGCGCTGGTGAAGACGTGCGGGTGTTCGTTCTTCTGGTCGGCGTGAACCTGCACCTCAAACGAGGTGATGGCTTGTTGTTTCTTCCGCAAAATGGAGATGACGTCCATGGCGGTACAGCCTGCCAGCGAGACTGCCATGAGTTCCAGGGGGCGAAAGCCATCGTTGGCACCGCCCACGCTGGGGTCTGCGCCGAGGGGGACGTTGAAGCCGGTGTCGGCGCTGCCGGTGAAGGTTAATCCATTGCTCCAGGTAACTTTTGCGTCCATTTTTTTCTCCTTAGGGGGATAAAAAATGACGGCTGCCCGGCATGAGAGCAGCCGTCATCGCTTGTTGGTTTATTGGAGGGTGCGTTGCAGTTCTGCCAGCAGTTGTTGTTCTGGCACTGCGCCAACGACCCGCCCTTTGGCGTTGATGACTGTATCCGGTACGCCGCTGATGCTGTATTGGCTGGAAAGGTCGTTAAATTCCATTGCTTCCACGCCTTCGGCGAGAACCATTTGGGGGTTTTCCATTGCCATCTGGTAGGCGAGGACTACGGCGCGGGGGCAGTAGGGGCAGGTGGGGGTGACGAAGACTTCCAGGTGCAGGGGTTGGTTGATGGATTTTAGAAATTCGCGGGTGGGGGTTGCCAAACCAGAGTCGCGCCCAGAGACGAGGATGATGCCCTGAATGAGAGTGGTGAACTCATGCCCGGAGGGGATGCCCATGTAACGGATGCCGTAGTCGGTCAGTTGGTCGCCTTCTTTAGCGGCGATGACGAGGACGGGGGCTTTTCCTTCCACTTTGTAGTGTTGGGCAAGGTCTGCTTCGGCGTTTACATCATGCACCGAGAGGCTGAGCAGGCTGGAGAGGGGGGTTACTTCTTCCAGCAGTTGTTGAATTTCGGCGCAGTAGTCGCAGTGTTCCTGGGTGCTGAAGAAGAGCAGGTGAACGGGGTTTTTGAGTTCGGCAAAGACCTGTTCAATTTGTTGCACAATTTCTTGGGGCAGGAGTTTTTCCATTTTTCGTTTTTTCCTTTGGTGTGTTTGCCCGCACGGGGCTTGGGGCGCTCATCAGGTGCAGCCTCCCCCGCCGCCAACGGTGTAACCGCAGAGGGGGCATTCTAAATCCAGCATTCCGTTGTAGTCCAGAATCCCTTGCTTGCATTGCGGGCAAGGTGAGCCGCGTTTTGCGGGGGCAGGGGGCGGGGCTGGCTCCAGGTTAAGGTTGAGCGGAGCAAGGCGCGGGGCGTTTGGTTTTTCCATCATTCGATGCGAAAGGGGACGAAAAGTGGCAAAGGGTTATTATCCCTTTTTGGTGACGAGGTAATCCAGTTTAAGGGCTTGCATGAGCCGCCCATGTACGCCTTGGGGTACGGAGGTGCTTTGGGCGCTTTGGTGATACAGGTAGATGGTTTTGTTAAGGGTATCTACCACCACGCGGCAGTTTTCACATTCTGCAATGTGGCGCTCAATTTCGCGGCAAATTTGCTCGCTGGCTTCGCCTTCCACATAATCCCCCAAGGAGGCGAGCAATTGCTGGCAGGTGATGTCGTGTTCGTGTTCGTGAGGCATCTCTAAGGCTCCGGTTGGATACGCTCTTTGTAGTAAGTGGATAGAATTTCTCTCAGGGCAAGCCGGGCGCGTAAAAGACGGGTTTTGATGGCGGTTTCGGTGAGGTTCAGGGCTTCGCCGGTTTCTTTAATGGATAAGCCTTCCATATCGCGCAGGATGAAGACAATTCGCAGTTTTTCGGGCAATTTCTGAATGGCAAAGTCTAACTGGGTTTTAGACTCGGTAGAAAGCAGTTCCTGCTCTGGCAGGCAGCACCAATCCGAAAACAGTTCCGGGCGGGGCAGGTCGGCTTCCTCTTCTTGCGGTTCCGCGTCTATGGATGTTTCGGGGCGTTTGCGCCGCAGCAGCATGAGGGCTTCGTTGGCGGCAATGCGGTACAGCCAGGTGGAAAGACTGGAACGCCCTTCAAAATCTTTGAGATGCTGCATGGCTTTCAGGAAGGTGTTTTGCAACACATCTTCCGCATCCTGCTCATTGGCGAGCATTTTGAGCGCAAGGCGATAAATGGGGGTGTAATACTGCTCCACCAGGCGGGCAAATTCCGAGCGGCTGCCTGCGCGTAGGGCTTCTAGCGAGATAGGTTGGGTTAAAGTTTCATCCATTAGATGCTCAATTTTTACAAAAGGTTACAAACACCACCGAAGTATAACTGAAATGATTGGCAAGTTAGAAAGTACAATATCCTATCAACCCCAAGGAGAAAACCGTATGGCAACAGACGAAGACTTTATTCGCTTTGTGGCGGAACAAATCTCACCCGCCGGGCGTGTGCGTTACCGCAAAATGTTCGGTGAATACGCTCTCTACCTGGACGAGAAAGTGATTGCGCTTGTGTGTGACAATCAGCTTTTTCTAAAACCTACTGGTGCGGGCAAAACCCTGCTTGGCGATTCCATTACCTATGCCCCGCCTTACCCTGGCGCGAAACCTTACTTTTTGTTGGAATTTTTGGAAGACGGCGATTTTTTGGCAGAAGTGGCACAGGCAACCGCCCGCGAGCTGCCTCCTCCCAAGCCCAAAAAGCGAAAAAGCGCCTAATAAACTGCCAGGCTGGGGTCTACCTCCCGCGCCCAGGCATGGATGCCCCCTTGCAGGTTTTTTACCCGGCGGAAGCCTGCCGCCGTTAAGAGACCCACCGCTCGGCTGGAGCGAGTCCCTGCCCGGCATAGCACGACCATTTCGCGGGCAGAATCCAACTCGGAAAGGCGGGCGGCGAGAGTCCCTAGCGGGATATTCAGCGCCCCCGGCAGGGCGGAGATTTGCAGTTCGTGTGGCTCGCGCACGTCCAACAGCAGGGGCGCCGAGTCGGTTTGTAAACGGCGGGCAAGTTCTGGGGCGGTAATGTCCCAGTCTTCCGCGCTGACGGGGTGGTTCTGTCCCGGAACGCCGCAGAAGGCTTCGTAATCTATCAGTTGGGTAATTTGTGGGTTCTCGCCGCAAATGCGGCATTGGGGGTTTTTTCGCAGGGTTACAAAGTCGAAGGACATATCCAACGCATTGTAGAGCAGCAGCCGCCCTTGCAGGGTGTCTCCGATGCCCAGCAAAATTTTGAGAGCTTCGGTGGCTTGAATGGAGCCAATAACCCCCGGCAGAACGCCCAGCACGCCGCCTTCGGCGCAGGTCGGCACAAGCCCCGGCGGGGGCGGCTCTGGGAAGAGGCAGCGGTAGCAGGGACCGGTGCGAGCGTCAAAGACGCTGGCTTGCCCGTCAAAGCGGAAGATGGAGCCGTAAACCAGGGGTTTGCCGAGCAGGACGGCAACATCGTTGCTGAGGTAGCGGGTGGGGAAGTTGTCGCTTCCGTCTATCAGCACGTCGTAGTTGGCGGCAATTTGCAGGGCGTTGGCGGAGGTGAAGGGTTGGTCGTAGGTTTCCACTTTGGCGTCTGGGTTGATGTCCAACATGCGGGCGCGGGCGCTTTCCACTTTGCGTTTGCCCAGGCTGGACATTCCATGCGCGATTTGGCGCTGCAGGTTGGTTTCTTCCACCACGTCATAATCTAATAGCCCAATGCGCCCCACGCCAGCGGCGGCGAGGTAGAGGGCTATGGGCGAACCAAGCCCGCCTGCGCCGATGATGAGGGCAGAGGCGTTGTGTAGTTTTTGCTGCCCTGTCAGCCCCACTTCGGGGATGAGCAGGTGACGGGAGTAACGGAGGATTTGGTCGTGGGTGAGCATGATAGGGATAGGGGTTAGCCGCCGGTGACGGAGGGGACGATTTTGAGGGTGTCTTCGGGGCGCAGTGGGGTTTGCAGCCCTTGCAGGGTGCGGATGTTTTCCTGGTTGAGGAAGATGTTAATGTGGCGGCGCAGCCTTCCGGCGGGGTCGAAGAGGTGGGGGGTCATTTGGGGGTATTGGCTGGTGAGGTGTTGCAGGGCTTCTTGCACGGTTTCGCCTTCCAGCGGGAGTTCGGTTTGGTCTTGCAGGTAATACTTTAGCAGGGCGGGGACGCGGAGGCGAGGCATGGATGAATTATACCGCCTTGCTAAATCATAAATTCGATGCCGTCCCAGGCATCTTGCACCGGGGCGTGGATGTGATGCGGGTGGGAATGTCCTTGCACGCGGGTTTCCAGGTCATCCACCCGCGTCATCAAATCCTGAATGGCGGCGGCGAAGACATCCGGTAGGGCGGCGTGGTTCAGGTCGGGGGCATCGGAGGCGTGATGCGGCTGGGAGCGGCGCACGATTTGGCCCGGCACGCCCACCAGGACGGAGTTTTCTGGCGCGGGCTTTACGATGACGGCATTGGCGCCGATGCGGCTATCTGCGCCGATAGTGATGTTGCCCAACACTTTTGCGCCTGCGCCAATCGTCACCCGGTCTCCGATGGTGGGGTGGCGTTTGCCTTTGTTCAGCGAGGTTCCGCCCAGGGTGACGCCGTGATACAGGGTAACGTCATCGCCTACGATGGCGGTTTCGCCGATGACGACCCCCATGCCATGGTCGATGAAGACTCTTCGCCCGATTTGGGCGCCGGGGTGAATTTCTATGCCGGTGATGCCCCGCGCCAGTTGAGAAACCCAACGGGCGGGCAGTGTTGCGCCGCGAAGCCAAAGCCAGCGGCTGATTTTATGCGCCCAAACGGCGTGCAGGCCGGGGTAGAGCAGGGCAATTTCCAGCCCGGAGCGGGCTGCCGGGTCGCGTTGCAGGGCGGAGGCAATGTCTTCCCGCACGGAGGCGAAGAAGCCCAGGCGCGACAATGTTTGAGGGGTGGGGAGAGTGGTTTCCATAGGTGGGTGAAGGGGTTAATCCGCCAGGTGGGCGTACAGGGCGGAGGAGAGGTAACGTTCGCCAAACGAGGGAATGATGACGACAAACATCTTGCCCGCGTTTTGGGGGCGGCTGGCAGCCTGGAGCGCCGCCCAGGTTGCCGCGCCGGAGGAGATTCCGGTGAGGATGCCTTCCTCCCTTGCCAGGCGGCGGGCGGTTTCCAGGGCGTTTTCATCCGTCACGCGGATAATTTCGTCATAAATTTGGGTGTTTAGCGCCTTTGGCACAAACCCCGCCCCAATTCCCTGAATTTTATGTGCGCCTTTTTGCCCGCCGGAAAGGACGGGGGAGGCATCTGGCTCTACCGCAATGACCTGTACCGATGCTTTCAGCGCCTTCAAGGCCTCCCCGGTCCCGGTGATGGTCCCGCCCGTGCCGACTCCAGCGACCAGGGCATTCACCTGCCCTTCGGTGTCTCGCCAAATTTCCAGGGCGGTGCTGCGGCGGTGAATGGCTGGGTTTGCCGGGTTTTCAAATTGCTGGGGCATAAAATAGGTTTGCGGGTCGCTGGCAACCAGTTCTTCGGCACGGCGGATGGCTCCGCCCATGCCTTCGGCGCCGGGGGTTAGCACAAGTTCGGCACCCTAGGCGCGGAGCAACATGCGGCGTTCTTTGCTCATTGTCTCCGGCATGAACAAGATGCACCGGTAGCCTTTGGCGGCGGCGACCATTGCCAGGGCGATGCCGGTGTTACCGCTGGTGGGTTCCACAATCACCCGATTGGGGGTTAGGGAGCCGCTTTGTTCGGCGGCTTCAATCATCGCCAAGCCAATGCGGTCTTTTACGCTTTTGGCAGGGTTGAAGAATTCCAGTTTGAGCAGGATGGTGGCGGCGGTGGGGTTCATTCGGTTCAGGCGCACGAGGGGGGTGTTGCCCACGAGGGCGGTAATGTTGGAGGCGATATTCATATTGAAAGTCCTTTTTTGGTATAAAAAAACGTCACCCAAACCCACAGCAGGCAAAATAAAAGAACGGCGCAAAATCGCCATGTGGGGTCACATGCGGGATTCGTGCGCCGTTCTTCGGGGGTCGGGTGACGTTTGAGGGGCGAAGATGCGGCGGTTACGAACCCCGCCGCAGACAGGAGCAAAGTAAGGTGAACATAGGCGTTATTTTACCGGTAGATGGGGAAATGTCAAGGAAATTAGATAATTTTAGTAGAAATTTATATTTTCTCAGGCGCATAAAAAAGCCGGGGATTTCTCCCCGGCTTTGGTTTTACTCTTCTTTCTTCAATTCCATTTCTTTCTTGTGCGCTTCCATAATTGGCTGCGCCAGGTGTTGAGGTACAACGTCGTAGTGGTCGTGTTCCATTGTGAAGTAGCCGCGCCCGCCGGTGAGAGAGCGGAGTTGGGTGGTGTAGCGGGTCATTTCTGCCATTGGCACATGGGCTACAACGGTGGTGTTGCCGCGTTCCGCTTCGGTGCCTTGCACGCGCCCGCGCCGGGTGTTCATATCGCCCATCACATCGCCCAGGTGACTATCCGGTACGGTGACGCGGACGGACATAATCGGCTCGAAGAGGACGGGTCCGGCATCGTGTACGGCGAGTTTGAAGGCTTCGCGCCCGGCGGTTTCAAAGGCGACCGGTTTAGAGTCTACGGGGTGTTCTTTGCCGTCATACACAATGACTTTGACGTTGCTCATGGGGTAGCCTGCAAATACGCCTTTTTCCAGCGCGGCGTGGATGCCTTTTTCGATGGGGGGCAGGTAAGAGCGGGAGAGGTTCATGCCTACGAGCTCATCGGTAAATTCAAAGTCGGCTTCGTGGTAGGGTTCAATTCGCAGATGAACTTCGCCGAATTGCCCAGAGCCGCCGCTTTGCTTTTTGTGGCGATATTGGGCGCTGGCTTTGCGGGTGATGCCCTCCCGGTACGGGATTTTGGGTTCTTCGATGAGGATGCCAACCTGGAACTTGGTCTGGGCGCGGTGAATGACGACGTCGATGTGCTGGTCGCCCATGCCTTGCAGAATGGTCTGCCCGGTGGCATGTTCGTTGTGCCAGGAGAGGGTCATATCCTCTTCGCAAAGGCGGGTGAGAGTGGGTGAGATTTTGGCGGCGTCTGCCTGGGTTTTGGGGTGAACGGCAACCCGGTAGAGGGCGGCGGGGTATTGGGGAGCGGGGACGATAATCGGGTGGTTTTTCTCGCAGAGGGTGTCGCCGGTGACGGTGACGCTGAGTTTGGTAACGGTGGCAATATCGCCTGCGTGGGCAACTTTTACGGGGAGTGATTCTTTGCCGCGCTGAATGTGTAAGCCTGCCATGCGCTCGTCTGCGCCTTTGGTTTGGTTCCATAGATGAACGTCATTATGAATACTGCCAGACATGACCTTGAAGTAGGTCATCTTGCCCACAAAGGGGTCGGCGGTGGTTTTCCAAACGTAGAGGGCAATGGGACCTTGTTCGCTGTAAGCCAGTTTTTCCTCTTCGCCATTTTTGCCTTGGGCGGCGGTTTGCGGTCGTTCTGCCGGGCTGGGCATCAGGTCTATGATGGCATTGAGCAGGGGCGCTACGGCTTTTTCGTGTCCTGGGGCAGAGACGAAGACCGGGGCGAAGGTTCCAGCCACGACAACCTCTTTTAGTCCGCGCAGCAGTTCTTCTTCACTGAGGCTGCCTTGTTCAAAGAACTTTTCCATCAGGGTGTCATCGCCTTCGGCGGCGGCTTCTACCAGCTGCATGTGGGCTTCTTGGGCGGCTGATTGGTATTCGGCGGGGATGGGAGATGCGGTTTTGCCATCTCCGAGGTAGGCTTTCATGCCAATCAGGTCGATGACCCCGTGAAAGTCCAGTTTTTCGCCTAGGGGCAGTTGGGCTTTTACAACGCGGGTGCTTGTTCTCTTGGCAAAGTCTTCTATGGCTTCGTAGGCTTTGGCAAAATCAGCATTTTCCCTGTCCATTTTGTTGATGACGACAAGGCGGGGCAGTTGAAAGGTGTCGCAGTAGTTCCAGGCTAGTTCTGTGCCAACTTCCACACCGGCAACTGAGTCGATGAGGACGACTGCGCCATCGGCTACGCTGAGGGCGGAAATCATTTCGCCGATGAAGTCGGTAAAGCCGGGGGCGTCTAATACGTTGACTTTGTGGTCGCGGTATTCCACTGGCATTACGCTGGTGTAAAGCGAAATTTTGCGGCGAATTTCTTCTTCGTCATAGTCCGAAACAGAACTGCCATCGTCCACTTTACCAAGACGGTTGGAGCCGCCGGTAAAATGCAAAAATGCCTCCGACATCATCGTTTTTCCGGCGCCGCCGTGGGCGACCAGTGCGATGTTGCGGAGGTACTCGGTCGTGTACTCTTTCATGGAGCCCTTCTCCTTATAAAATGTATTAGAAAAAGATAGCGCAGGGCTGGATTGTAAAAGAACTCTGTATAATTGTCAAAGTCCAATTGTCATAAGAATTGTCATACATCTTTTCACTGGAGTGTAACCCATGAATATTCTCGCAACGATGCAACATTATTCGGTTTTACTGTTAGGCTTGGTTTTGGTGCTTGTTTTGGCATTTGCCCTCTTCCGGCGGGGAACCCGCCTGCAAGATTCGCTGGCTTTTTTGAGCCTTTTGCTCGGTCTTGTGGTTGTTTACTTTTATGTGCGTCCTGTTCAAACCCCGTTGATGGGAGAAGCCGCCAATGTGCAAGCCCAAATTGGCAAAGGCACGCCTGTCCTGTTGGAATTTCAGTCGCCTTATTGCATGGGCTGCGTGCAGATGAAGCCAATGGTGGATGCAATTGAGGCGGAGTATACCGGGAGGATGCTGGTACTCCGCGTGAATATTCAGGAGGAAGCCGGAAAGGAACTGGGACCTTACTACAATTTTGAATATACTCCCACCTTCATCTTCTTTAACGGGGAGGGGCAGGAAGTTTGGAGGAGCGTGGGCAGCCTGGATGAAGCCCGCCTGCGCGAGAGTTTGCCCCCCAACCCTTAAAGAAAAAGGGCGGCTGTGGATGCCGCCCTTTTTTGTTGTATTTCTTACCCGTTTGCTTTTTCCTTGTGCTGACGTACCAGCTCGCGCCGTAAAATTTTGCCTACGGTGGTTTTGGGCAGTTCGCTTCTAAACTCAATGTGAGTCGGCACTTTGTAGGCGGCAAGGTGTTCTTTGGCAAAGGACTTTATCTCCTCTTCGGTGAGGGTTTCGTTGGGCTTTACCACAATCCAGGCTTTGACTGTTTCGCCCCGGTACGGGTCGGGGATGCCTGCTACGCCGACTTCCAGCACTTTGGGGTGAGCGATGACGACTTCTTCCACTTCGCGGGGCCAAACCTGGTATCCGCCGGGTTTGATGAGTTCTTTTTTGCGGTCTACGATGTAGAAATAACCGTCATCGTCCATGCGGGCAATGTCGCCGGTAAAAAGCCAGGGCGCGCCGCCATCGTTCCGGTCGCGGAGGGTGTTGGCAGTTTCGGTGGGCATGTTGTGGTAGCCGCGCATCACCTGTGGTCCGCGGATGATGAGTTCGCCGACTTCGCCGGTTCCCATTTCGGTTTCGCCGTCATCCAGGCTGATGATTTTGCATTCCACATCCGGTAGGGGCATTCCAATCGAGCCAATTTTGTTTGCGCCGAGCATGGGGTTGCAGTGGGTGGCGGTAGGCGCTTCGGAAAGCCCAAAGCCTTCAAAGACCACGCCGCCGGTAAGGGCTTCAAACTTCTCTTTGGTTTCGCGCATCAGTGGGGCAGAGCCGGAGATGCAGGCTTTGATGGAGCGCAGGTTGTATTTGCCTGCCGCCACATCCGGGTGATTGTTGATGGCGTTGTATAGGGTGGGAACACCGGGGAAGACAGTTGGCTTGTATTTATCAATGCTTTCCAGCACATCTTTCAGGTCACGCGGGTTGGGAACCATCACCATACTCGCGCCAGATGCCATGGCGAACAACATCCCCGCCACCATGCCGTACACATGGAAGAGCGGAATTGCCATTAGCACGGTTTCTTTGCCATCTTCTGCGGTGACAAACCAGCGCCGAATTTGCAGGGCATTGGCAACCACATTACGATGCCGGGCAACCGCGCCCTTGGAAACGCCAGTTGTGCCGCCAGAATATTGGAATAAACCATTATCATCTGCCGTTACCTCTACTTTGGGGCGACTGGAGGCGGGATACTGTTTTAGCAGGTCTTTCATCCACACATCGCCGGGCTGCAAACCACCTTCAATCCGAAAGCCGCCTTTTTTCTCCTTTGCCAGGGTGAACAAAAGCGCCAGAACCGGGGGCAGGGTTTCCTTCAGGTTGGTGACGATGATGGTCTTGAGTTTGGTTTTGGGCTGGGCAGTTTTGATGGTCTTGTAATAGTTCGTCATCACGAACATCACTTCCACCCCGGCATCATTCACCTGATGTTCAATTTCGCTTGGGGTGTAAAGCGGGTTGGTTGCAACCACCACGCCCCCCGCCTTAAGAATGCCAAAATACGCCATGACAAATTGGGGCGTGTTGGGCATAAACAAACCCACCCGGTCGCCTTTCTTTACCCCCATTGCCGCCAGCGCCCCGGCGATTCGGTCGGTGTAGTCGTTCATTTCGCGGTAACTAATTGCCGCCCCCTTAAATAGCGTGCAGGGTCGTTCCGGGTATTTCTGGGCGCCTTCTTCCAAAAAATGGAACAGCGGCACTTGCGGGTACTCAATGGCGGTTGGAACTCCTTTGTCGTAGTTCTTCAACCAGGGTCTTAAATCCATCGCAACTCCTCCTCCGAAACAGTGTTTTTAATTGTTCTTACACAGACAATAAACAGTATAGAGGCGAGGGGGCGAAAAGTCAAACTTGAGAAAAATTTCACCAACGATTCAGCGCCGAGGCGAGGTAGGCTTTTACCTGCGCCGAAGCATTTTCCCCTGCCTCAAACCACCGAATTTGGGAATCGCCCTCCTTAAACCAGTTCGCCTGCCGCCGGACGAAGATTCTCGTTAAGCGCCGCATTTGGGCTTTGGCTTCCTCCTCGCTCATCTCCCCGCGCAGGACAGCCGCCGCTTCGCGGTAGCCGATGGCGGACAGGCTGGGCAGGCTGGGGTCGTAGCCGGTGTTTAGCAGGGTTTGCACTTCCTGAAGAAATCCGTTTTGGAACATGGCTTCGATGCGGGCATCGATTCGGGCATAGAGTTCTGGCCTGGGACGTTGCAAACCGACCTGAATCAGGCGGTAGGGCGAGGGCTGCTGCCCCCTTTGGGCGGAGAAGGCTCTTCCGGCGCTGAATATCACTTCCAGGGCGCGGACGGTGCGGCGCAGGTTGCGTGCGTCTATGGCGGCGGCGGCGAGGGGGTCGAGTATTCTTAATTTATCGTGTAGCCACTGGGGGGAGTTTTGGGCGGCGAGGTTTTCCAGCACCTGACGCAGTCGGGGGTCTGCCTGCACGGGGGGCGGTGTCCAGCCCTGGGTGACGGCGCGGACGTATTGACCGGTTCCGCCGACCAGCAGGGGGAGATGATTTCGCTGGTGAATGGCTTGGATGACGAGGCGGGCTTCCGCCTGGAATTGTGCCAGGGACCAGGTTTCGTTGGGGTCGGCGACATCGATGAGGTGGTGCGGAATCCCTTTTCGTTCTTCCAGGCTGGGTTTGGCGGTGCCAATGTCCATGCCCCGGTAGAGCAGGCGCGAATCGGCGGAGATGATTTCGGCGTTGAGGTCTTGCGCCAGGGCAATGGCGAGGTCGGTTTTGCCTACGGCGGTGGCTCCGAGCAGGACGAGGAGGGGCGGTTGGGTCATGGGTTATGTCAGGTGGGATGTGACGTTTTGAAAGTGTTCGATGTTGGTTTGGGGTTGGGTTTCGATGGCGATAGCGTCACATTGCCAGAAGTCCAGGTTGTGTTGGCTGGCGTAGTGTTGGGCAGCGGCGTGCATGTGTTTTAGTTTGCGGGGGGTGAGGGCTTCTTCTGGCAAGCCAAAGCGGCGGTTGGAGCGGGTTTTTACTTCTACAAAGATGGTTTGGTCTTGCAGGCGGGCAACCAGGTCAATTTCGCCGTAGGGGGTGCGGGCGTTGGTTTCGATGATTTGGTAGCCGTGTTCTTGCAGGTATTGGGCGGCGGTGCTTTCTCCCCATTTGCCGAGGGTTTGGTTGTGGTTCATGGGGTTTCCCTTTCCACAGCCCGCCCAAAGGCGGGCTGTGGGGGTGTTTGGGGGGTTATTCGGCGTAATCTTCCACGACGTATTCGTCATCAATTTCGCCGTCTCCGTTCAGGTCTACGCCGAAGTACATGCCTTCGGGGTTTTCATCTGTCCATTCGGCGTAGTTGATGTAGACGAGAGCGCCTTCTTGCAGGGTGATGGCTTCGGCGCTAAATTCTTCTTCCAATTCTTCGGTGATGCGGGTCATGTAGAAGTTGAATTCGCCCTCGGCGTTGAGTTTTTCGGTGTTGATGAGCAGGTCTCCGGCTTTGTCGTCCAGCCAGGCGGTGATGATTCCGCCGCCGGTGATGTCTGCGCCGTAGATTTCAAAGTAGTAGTCGGCGGCGGCAGGGTTTTCGATGCCGAAGATGATGCTGGGTGATTCGTCTGCCAGGGTTTCGTAGGCAATCCCGCCTTCTTGCGGGTAAAAGTAGGCGATGTCCACCTGCCCTGGGGTGAGGTAAATTTGCTCGATGCCGATGCTGTATCCGGGTCCGATGAGGACGAGGTCGGTAAGGGTTTCTTCGGCAAGTTCGGAGCCGTCCACTTCGATGGTAACGTCCAACCCGGCGGGCAGGCTGTAGATGGGTTCCGGGGCGTTCATGCTGGCTTCCATGCGGAATTGGGTGTAAGAGGCGCCGGCAATTTCGTTTACGATTTTGCCGTCCACATAGCCCAGGCGTTTGCCGTTTTCATCGGTTATCAGGATGTGCCCTTCGCCATCCAAAAAGATTTGGTTGTATTGAGGGGCGGGCGCGGCGAGTTTTGCGCCCAAGGCGGAGGAGGCTTCTCCGCTACAAAAGGGGCATTCCTGTTCAACCAGCCGGGCGGAGGTGGGGGTTAAATCCAGGGTGGCGGTTTCGGCGTTGCCCGACCATACGTCCGATTCTACCTGCGGGTTGATGGAGGTTTCATACGTCCAAGAGTCGTCCCTCGAATCCACCAGCAGTTCGCGGGTTTCGCCGGGGTAGTTGTTGTCGTAAACGAGAATGGCGTACATGCCATCGCCTTTGTCTTGCACGCCAACGGGGGTAATGGCATGACCGCTGCCCTCGGCGTTGTAGATGCCGATGGTGTAGGTTTCGGTGTTGGGGTCCATCTCTTGCACTATTTGCAAAATTTCCATGGGCGTACCGCGTACAACGCTGGCATAGGTGGGGGCTACGGTTTGGGTTGCCCACCAATAGGCAAGCTCGCGTTGCAGGGCTTCGTCTTCGATGCTCAGTTGGTTGGCAAACTCGCCGCCGAAGTCTTGCGGGGGAATTTGCCCGGTGTACATCATCATACTCAGGGCAGCCATGCCCTCGCAGTGACCGCCGGCCATGGCGCCGTTAATTTGCTCCATCCATTGCTCGGCGGGCGGGGTGAGGATGCACTCCTCGCCGTTCAGGTCGGCGCAAACCTGGTCGCCGAACATGCGGCGCAGCTCTGCCGGGGTCAGGTTGGTCACGGGCAGGTCATCGCCATAGTTGGGGAAGCTGAATCCGTTTTGTTGGGGGTCGAAGCCGAGGGGGGATTCTCCCGTTTCGGGGGCGGGTTCCGGCTGTGATTCTGATTCTTCTGAGGCGGTTTCCGCTTCGGGGGCGGGTTCTTCTCCCAGGGGTTGAGTTTCGGCGGCGGGGGTTTCTCCCTCCGAGAGGAACAGGGCTGCCCCGCCCACGAGCGCGGCAAGCAGGCAGCAGCCCAGGACGGCAAACAGGATGAGGGGGGTTATCTTCTTCATTCTAAGGCTCACTTTTCTCAATAAATTAGGCGTTTGCCAGCCCGGTAATGGCGCGGAAGGCGGAATAGGCTTGCGCCATATCTTCGGCTTGTACCGAGACGAGGGTGTCTTCTCTCTGGCTGTTGGGCAGGCGGGAGGCGCGGTCTGCCATGTCGGAGGTCATCAGTTGCACGGTGACGAGAATGGGCGTTTCCAGGGTGTAGGGGGCGGGGGCGATTCCTTGTTGCAGGTGCAGGACAGCCTGTTTGGCGGCATCCTGAATGAGGCGCTGGGTAACGGCGGGGGGCAGGCATTCCGCCGAGGTGCGCCCGGTTGCCTGTTTGACGATGGCGGTTTGCATTTCTCCCAAAAAGTCCACTGTTTGGGCGCAGGCGGTTTGGTCGCCGGTGACCATGATGACCGGCACGCCAAAATGCCCGGCGAGAGCGCCGTTTAACCCATATTCGCCGGTGAGTTGGTCGTTGAGCCACAGGTTGGCAACGCACTTGCTGGACCAGGTGTGGTCTAGTACGGCGTTTTGCGAACCCTGGCGGGCGTGATACCCAACGAAGATGACTCCGTCCACATCTTCGGCGATGCCTTGCATCATGGAGAAGGGGGCGGAGGTGCTGGCGTTGAGGCGGGCGCGGGGGTCCAGCTCTTCAATGAGGATGTTGACCCCGTTCCAGTGACCATCCGCCACGAGGACATCTGTCGCCCCGGCTTCGACTGCTCCGGCAATGGCGGCGTTTACGTCTGCGGTCATCAGGTGGCGAAAACGGGCGTATTCGTAATGTCCGGGCGTTACCTGGTCCCAGTTTACAACGCCGGTAATGCCTTCCATATCCGCTGCGATTAAGATTTTCATGGGTTCTCCGTGTTTGTGTTGGGTGAAGAAAAAAGCCACTGCTCCAATTTACGCCCCAGCAAGGGGTAGTGATAATCCCTCCCGCGCAGGACTTGCAAACCTGCCCATTGCCCCAAAAGGTGATACAGCGGGCTTAAGAGCAAAACCAAACCGCTCAGGCACATCCAACCGATGCCAAAAATCAGCAGGTAGCCCAGCAAGGCATCATCCCCGGCGCTGACAATGGGGAGGAAGGCAAAGACCGAGAGGATGTATAGAATGCCCAAACCGAGCGAGATAATTCCCCCCACTGCCTGGTACACCACCGTCTGCGCCGACTGAAAACGCAAAAACAGAGAGCGTTTGCCTTCCAGCACCCAGGCGGCGGCGGGGGCGAGAAGCCCCCAAAGGGGGAAGATGACCAGAAAATGCCCCAGCCCCGCCACAACCGAATCCATTGCGGCTTCTGGTAGGGGCGCTTGCGGGTCGGAATCGTAGCCGAGGAAGGCTGCCAGCCGCGTTCCCAGCAGCGGGTAACGGAAATCCAGCCCCAGGGCGCACATCACCGCACCCAAAAGGGGCGGAAGGAGGTATGCCGCAAAGAGAAACAGGACGGAGAGGAACATCAACACCATCCAAATAGCCAGAAGGGCATCTATGGAGGCGGAATCCCGTTCTGCGAAGACGCTTAGTGGCACCAGTAGTAAAGTTAGAAAGATGAGGACTACCATGTAAACCAGTATCCACACCGTGTAGCCCAGAGAGTGATACCCGTAGGCTTGCAGGCTCTGAAACGCGGCGTAACGCGATTTTTCGCGCTGACTTGCCCACAGCGCCACCGGCAAAACCGCCCCATACCCCATGAGTAAAACCGAAAGGTGAGCCAGAACCGCCAAAATCCGTTCCTCGGTGTTCGGTTTCATAGGGCGGGTTTTACCTTGCGCCAGGCTTCGGCGGCGGTTGCCTGTTCGTAAGCGTAACCGAGGCGGAAGAGGGTGTCTTCGCGGTAATCCGGCGCGAAGAAGTGAATGCCAAGCGGCAGACCGGCTTCATCCAACCCGGCGGGGAGCGAAATGCCCGGAACCCCGGCATGGTTGCCGGTGACGAGGAGTTGGTCGGCGTACTGCATCAGCACCGAGTCGCCGAAGACGCCGCCCATCCGAAAGGCGGGCGAGGGGGTGGAGGGAGTCAGCAGGGCATCGACTTGTGTAAATGCCTGGTCAAAATCCTGGCGGATGAGGGAGCGAATTTTGAGGGCGCGGTTGTAATACTGCTCACTATATTGGGCAGCCGAAACGTACATGCCCATCAGAATCCGCAGTTTGGGCTGAGCGCCAAACCCCTCGGCGCGGGATTTGCGGTATAGGGAGCGCAAATCTCCGCTGCGTTCCGGGCTGCGATAGCCGTACTTTACCCCATCGTAGCGGTGTAGGTTGGAGGCGGCTTCGACCCGCGAGATAACAAAGTAAGCGGGGATGCCAAATTTGGTGTGCGGCATGGCAATCCCCTCCACAATCTCTGCGCCCTGGGCGGCGAGACGTTCGGCGGCATCGTACACTTTTTGGAGGATGGCGGCGGGCAGGGGTTGTTCGGTCAGGCTTCCGTTAGAGTCCATGTAGGTAATGCGGAAATAGTCTGGCGAGAGACCAATTTTTAGCCCACGCACGCCTTTTTCCATCTCTGCCAGGTAATCTGGCACGGGCAGGTTGGCGGCAGTGGAGTCGTGCGGGTCTGCGCCCGCCATCACTTGCAAGGCAAGGGCAGAATCGGCAACCGTGCGGCTGAGGGGTCCAGGGCAATCCAGCGAGGAGCCGAAGGCAATTAACCCATAACGGGAGACTCGCCCGTAGGTCGGTTTGAGTCCCACCACCCCGCAGTATGCCGCAGGCAGGCGAATGGAGCCAGCCGTATCGGTTCCGAGGGAAATTGCCCCCTCAAACGCGGCAACCGCCGCCGCCGACCCGCCGGAAGAGCCACCCGGAACGTGGTCTGTGTTCCAGGGGTTGCGCGGCGCAGGCTGAAAAGCGGAAGACTCGTTGGATGAGCCAAAGGTGAATTCGTCCAGGTTTACTTTGCCCAGCACAATCGCGCCAGCCGCCTCCAGACGGTCTACGGCGGTGGCGGTGTAGGGGGCAATGAAATTTGCCAAAATTTTGGAGGCGGCGGTGGAGGGGGTATCTTCTACGGTGAAGATGTCTTTGACGGTTATCGGAACCCCGGCGAGGGGTCCTGCATCCTGCCCGGCGGCGATTTGCGCGTCTATGGCGGCGGCTTGTTTGCGGGCGCGGTCTGCCGTCAGGGTGATGAAGGCGTGGATTTTATCCGGTTCGGCTTGCGGGTCGCCTCCTACCCTGCCGGGGGAGCCATCCACTTTGGCAATGTGGGCGAGGTGGGATTCCAGCACCTCGAGGGCGGTTACCTCCCGCGCACGTACCTTGCGGGCAATTTCCTGGGCAGAGAGTTCAAAGAATTCCATTATTTCAAATCCTGGTGTGGAATTTCCGGCACGACAATATAACCATCTGCCACTTCTGGCGCGGTGCGTAACAGGCGGGCGGGGTTAGGGTGGCGGAGAATCTCGTCCTCCCGCAGGGCAGGGGAGGCGGCGGGGGGGTACGAAACGCCATGCGAGGCGGCGGGGGTTTGGGGGTCCAGGGGAATGGCTTGCAGTTCGTGAATGGCTTTGAGTTGGTTGTTCAATTGCTTTCGCAGGTATTCCGCTTCTTCGGCGGTGAGTTCCAGCGCGGCAAGTTCCACAAGGTGAGTAAACAGTTCGGGGGTAATTTCTTCGCTCATGGCTCCATCCTTTCGGGTCGGGATTATACCCCGGATGGATTTGAATCATTTTCTTGACGATACCGCCTGCGGGTGGTATCCTTGCGCCCGTGATGAACCCAACCCTGATTGTTGACACCAATACCACTACTACCACCCGCTCCCGTCTGGCTGCGGGGCTTTGGTGTTCAGGGAAAGCGTAAGCGGCAAAAGCCGCAGACGCGCAAAACTGGCAAGCCAACGCCCCGAAGCCTTCGGGGCGTTTTTTTATACCGACTCACAAGGAGAAATCAAATGAATATTTCACACGAAACCCCTGTATACGCCGTGCCGGATGCCAACCTGACCCCCGTTAGTGGGCATTTGCATGACCTGATGGACATTCCGCCCTCACGCATGTTCCTCATCAACAAGTCGCTCAAGGTCTATCAGCAGAACAACCCCGGCGCACCGGTGTATGATGCCTCGCAGGGCGATGGCGGCGCATCCCTACCGGGGGTTCCCAAAGCCCTTTTGGAACGCGCCAATCAGTTGCAGATAGAACATGGCACTTCCTACGATATGCCCTTCGGCACCGAAGCCTACCGCAAATCGGTGGTGGAGCAGTATTGGAAGTTGGATGCCGGGCTGGGTGTGGGTCCCGCCAACGTGCTGGGTACCAGCGGCGGGCGGGATGCCCTCATCAAAGCCTACCAGGCGATGATGGCGCTTGGCTATGGGCGGCAAGGCGATGTGGTCATGGTTTCCCGCGTTCCCTGGATTTCGTATAACTGGGGTCCTTACGGCGTAGGCGCAAACGTCCTGTGGACTCCCGGCGACCCGGCGCAGGGTTGGGCATATTCCGAGGATGCCATTCGCGCCAGTGTGGCGTTTGCCGCCCAAAGCGGGCGCAAGGTGGCGGGCTTGGTCATCACCAATCCCGATAACCCCACCGGCTTAACCATCCCGGTAGAAAAGCAGGTTTCGCTGGCAAAGGCGGCATTGGAAGCCGGGGTTGCCTATGTGCTGTTCGACTGGATGTATCACTATGTGACCGATGAAAGCCCGATGGACCTCAATACCTTCCTGCCGCACTTCAGCGCGGAAGAACGCAAACGCCTGATGTTTTTGGATGGCATTACCAAAAGCCTGGGCGGTTCCAACATCCGCAACTGTCATCTCATTGCGGATGAGAGCGTGATTAAGTTCACGGTTGCGCGGTCTTCTCATGGGGTCATTCCCACCTTTTACTCGTTGGCAGTGGCGATGGCGGCTTACGAAATTGGCTACCTGGAAGCGGCAAAGACCATCATCGAGCCGACCAACGCCAGCCGGGTGGTGTTGAAGGAACTGCTGGCAAAGAGCGGTTTGCAGCACATCATCGGCAAGGGCTATTACGCCTTCATCAACGTTGGGGAATACATCCGCGCCAAGGGCTGGCAAGATACCGAGCCGCTTGGTCAATACCTGGCAGAAAACTTTGGGGTTGCGGTTGTGCCGGGAGCCTTCTTCTCCCCCTTTGATGGTGATTGGATTCGCTTCTCCTACGCCACCCCCGTTCAGCGCACCCAGGGCGCATGGGAGCGGCTTATGGCAGGGTTAGAGTCTCTTAAGGGCTAAGAATTATGACCTATAACCCTCAACAATTTGCAGAAAAATACAAACTCGCCCTGCAAACCGCCGAAAAACAAAACCCCAACGGCGGACTAAACGGCTACGAGTTGGAATGGAACCTGCTGGACGAGCAGTTCCGCCCCCTGCTGACGGTTGGCTCTGGACCCGCCCAACAATCCTTTGTAGATTACCTCCGCGCCGAATGCCTGCCCTCCTGGCTGGCGAACTTCTCGCAGTTGGAAGTCTTTCACTGGATGGTGGAATTTGCCAGCCGCCCCTACTTCTCCCCGCGTGGCGCGGCATACGAAGCCCGCCTGCTGGAGGGCATTCTGATGAATGCCCTCTCCCGCGCCGGAAAACATTTTGACGAGCGTCTCTTCTATTGGCACGGCAACCTACTCTTCCTCACCAACATCAGCCACACCAGCATCCCCGGCAACTGGGCAATTGCCAAACGCCGCTACCTGGAACGCTGCGTAGATTTATACGGCGACACCCTCGCCACCGCCGGAATCCACATCAACCTCTCTCTGCCAGAAACCTTGCTCTCCTGGGACTTCATGCACCTGCCTGCCTCCGAGCGCGGCGACAAACACTTTGACGATTACAAATCCGAGTTCTACATCACCGCCACCCGGCTCTTACGCGCCTTCTCCAGCCTCTTCATCGCCACCAGCGCCAGCACCCCCATGCGTGCCGAAGTCCGCAACGGCAGACCCGTCCTTGTCATCACCGAAGATGACTCCGTCCGCAACCTCACCTTCCCCAACCCGGTAGAAATGGACCTGCCCGACCTCTACCGCAGTTACAACGACTACCTCCAAATCTCTTACGACCTGGTGCGGCGCGGCGTGCGCTTTGGCAACAATAACTGGACCCCCGTCCGCGCCCGCTCCTTTGCCGAACCAGTGGAAAGGCTCATCTCCACCACCAGCGGTCAGTTGGACGAGCTCTACGCGCGTGGCTTGTACTCCATCGGCGAGGAAACCCCGGCAGAAGAGATGGCGCGTCAGATTGAAAAACAAAACCTGATGGCGCGAATCAACCTGCCTATGGGGCGGGTTGAAATCCGCACCGATGACGGCGGCAACCCCCTGGAAGTGGACATCGCCAATCTCACCCTCAAGCAGCTCCTGCTCCTACGCTTCTACGCCGACCCCATCTTCGCCCGCTCCTTCCGCTATGACCGGGAAGACATCCCCCGCGCCCGCGCCAACGAGCGTCTCGCCGCCCAACACGGCTTACGCGCCGACATCGAAAACCCCCTCACCGGCAAACCCATTTCCATGCGCGCCTTCCTGCAATGGACTCTGGACGAACTGCGCCCCCTGGCAGAAGCCCTGGGCGTGTGGGAAGACCTGACCCCCCTGCTGGAGATGGCAAAAGGAGCCCCCAACACCGCCGAGAAAATCCGCGCCCGGCTGCGCCGCCAACTCAACGGCGGCGATGAAGTCCCCGCCTCCGTGCTGCGCGAAATGGCGCTGGAACGCGAATATCAGGTACGCGCCGATGTGGAAAAAATCGCCGCCCGCGCCGCCCAACTCAACGGCGACTCGGAAAAGCTGGGCGAACTGCTCCAGCACGCCCGCGAAGATGCCCGCAACGACTCTGCCTTGCCGGTACGCTTCCGCGCCTCCTCCGGCATCACCCTGGAAAGCGAATACCCCAACAAAACCGCTGAAATCCTCGACCTCGCCCAACACCTCATCCGCATCCCCAGCGTCACCGCCTGCCCGGAAGAACGCCTAGAAGAAGTTCACCGCGCCGGAACCTTTGTATACGACTACCTGCGCGGTCATGGGCTGGAAGTGCGCTATTTTGACGGAAAGTACCCGGCCGTGTACGCCAAATTCCCCTCCGGCAAAAGCCAGGGCAGCATCCTCCTCACCGGTCACTTTGACGTGGTGGAACCCGAACCAGACGACAGCCAATTTACCCCGCGCATCGAAGGCGATTATCTTTACGGGCGCGGCGCAGCAGATATGAAAACCGTAGTCGCCACCTACCTGGTCTGGATGAAGGACACCCTCAAAGCCGGAGCGCCCTACCCCAACATCACCCTTATGCTGGTGGGCAACGAAGAAAACGGCGAAGCCGAAGCAATGGGCACGCCCTTTGTGCTAAACCTTCTCAGCGAGGAGCAAGGCGCACCCTGCACTCCGGCGCTCTTCATCGCCGGGGAACGCACCGGCGAAAAGGGCAACGAACTCTTTGGCGAAATTTGTGTGGAAAACCGGGGCGTGATGCGCTTTGACGTTATCGCACGCGGAACAAAGGGGCACAGCGGGGTGGCCGGCGCCGGGGATTTGAGCGAGAAGCTCATCACCGCCCGCGCCGCCCTGAACCAGATTTTTGCCAAGCACCTCACCCTCAAAGCGGCGGATGGCTGGCAGTCCCAGGCAAAATTCCCTTTCATCAGCGTTGGCACGCCGGGCGTGTACAATGTTACCGCCGCACAGGGCGTTTTGGGCGTGGAAATCCGCCCCATCCCCCAGGATGACACCTCCGCGCTGCGGGCGGAAGTGGAAGCCTACTGCGCCGAAAACGGTCTGGAAGCCCAATTCTCGGTCATGGAAAACGGAGTCGCCTGCTCGCCGGAGAACCCCGCCTTGCTGGCTCTCATCCAAGCCGTGCGCCAAACCTCCGGCGAGGAACCGCGCATTGGCAAAAAACTGCCCGGAACCAGCGCCCGCTTCGCGCCGGGAGGGCAGGCAGTCGTTTGGGGCCAGAGTGGGATTGGACCGCATGCCAAAAACGAATCGCACTACATCCCCAGTATCGAGCCGTATTACAAAGCGCTTAACGCGCTGGCAAAGTTGTGGCAATAAGCCTGTTTCCCACAAGTGATGGATTTTGCGGCAAACCTCAACCTTCGCCCTCCCCCACCGGGGGAGGGCGACATTCTTTTATACCTTCAACGCCTGGCGCAGCCGGCTGGCAACCGCCCGCATAATTTTGATGCGGGCAAAATACTTGTCGTTGGCTTCCACCAGTACCCAGGGCGCGGAGGGAGTGCTGGTTTTGAGCAGCATTTCTTCGGCGGCGGTGATGTAATCTTCCCATTTGCCCCGGTTGCGCCAGTCTTCATCCGTAATCTTCCAAGATTTGTAATGAATCCGTTCCCGCTCTTGAAAGCGGGCAAGCTGCTCTTCGTTGCTAATGTGCAGCCAAAACTTTAGCACGACCATGCCAAAATCGGTCAGTTGGCGCTCAAACTGATTAATCTCGCCGTAGGCTCGCTTCCAGGCACCTTCGCTGCAAAAGCCTTCCAGGCGCTCCACCAGCACCCGCCCATACCAGGAGCGGTCAAAAATGGCAATCTGCCCCTGCTCTGGCAGCCGCCGCCAAAAGCGGTACAGGTAGTGATGGGTTTTATCCTCCCCGCTGGGGGCGGAGATGGGCCAAACCACGTAGCCGCGTGGGTCGATTCGCTCGGTAAGCCGTTTGATGCTGCCGCCTTTCCCGGCGGCATCCATCCCCTCAAATACCATGACAACCGGCAGTTTTTGTTGGTAAACCTGAAAAGCCAGTTGGTGCAGTTCGGTTTGCAGGGCGGCTTTTTGTTTTTCGTATTCGCTGCGCTCCAGGCGCAGGTTCAGATTCAGGCGCTCAAGCATTAACGGCTCCTTTCAGCTCGTCTTCCGGGCGGCGGGGTTGGGCATTGGGTCCCAGGCTGGGGGGCAGGGAGAGGCGGTCTTCCAGGGCGGTGATGATGGTTTCCAGCACCTTCACGCGCATAAAATGCCGGTCTGTGGCTTCCACAATTGTCCAAAGCGCGTGGGGTGAGTCGGTGCGGGCGAGCATATCTTCCACCATGCCGTAAAATTTGAGGTATTTTTGGCTTTGCAGCAGGTCTTCTGTGCCAATTTGCCAGGCGGTGAGCGGGTCTGAGAGTAGTTTTTGAATGCGGTCTTGCTGTTCTTCCTGGCTGATGTGCAGCCAGAATTTGACGATGACGGTGCCATCGGCGGCGAGCATTTCTTCAAAGTCCACAATTTCCTGGTACACGCTTTGCAGGTCTTTCTTTTTGGTTTGTTTTTGCAGGCGCTCTATCAGCGCCCGGCGATACCAGGAGGTATCAAAGACGACCATTTGCCCCCTTGCCGGAATTTTGAGCCAATATCGCCACAACCAGGGGTAGCGGGTTTCAAAGGTGCGCGGCGCGGTGATGGGAACAACCCGAAAGCCGCGCGGGTCCATCCGCTCTGCCAGGATGTTCACCAGCCTCCCCTTACCGGTCGCCGCCCACCCCTCCAGCAGGATGATGACGGGGATGTTGGCTTCAAAGACGGCGTGTTCCAACTCGTATAGGCGTTGTTGCAGCACGCGCAGGCGCTTTTTGTATTCTTCTTTGGGCAGAAATTGTTGCAGGTCTGTGTATTCCAGCATGGGCTTCTCCGGTGAGGCGTTAGTTGGGTTGGGGGCGCAAGAGAGCGCCGTATTTTTGTAAAAGAAGCCCCGTGCGCCAAAAAGCGACTGCCGCCATGCCGTGCGCCAACACGGCGAAGAGGGGCGGGGTTTGGTGGGTGTAGTAGGTCCAACATTCGCGGGTTGTGCCCCATAGTTCCAAAAAGTAGCCCAAGCCCGCCCCCGCCGCAAAGGTGAGCAGGGCGAGGCGTTGGTTGGTGGGGGTGAAGATGAGTAGGGCGCAGAGAAGCAGCGCAGCGAGGGTGTAGGGTTGCCAAAAGGTGGGGGCGGTGAATTGCAACAGCAGAAAATAGAAAATGCCAAAGGTGAGCCAGTATAAAAACTTGAGAGGCAGACCGGTTTGGCGCGGCAGAGCCAGGTTCAGGGCGTGGGTAAGGCGGTCAATGCTCAGGCTGGCAATGGGCCACGCGGGTAAAATCCACAAGGGGGGGCGTTCTTCCGTATAATAAAACCACAGGTTGGTTTGGGTTCCCCAACTTTCTATCACCAGCCCGCCGCAAAAGCCCACAAAGAGAATCAGCGCATCGGTGCGGAAGTTGGCGCGGAACATGATGGCAAGCGACATGAAGGCGAAAATGCCCAGCAGCAGCCAATCCACCAGGACATACCAGGGATAGCACCCATCGGCGGCGTAAGCCCGTAAAATGGCGAGGTATTCCAGCACCAGCGGCTGCCAAATGTACACAATTAACAGGCAGACCAGTAAAAAGGCGCTAAAAAAGTAAGCAGAGTGGCGCGTAAAACCCAAAAAGCGTAACATGAAGGCTATTATAGCCCCCGCTTTAAGGATGTAAACATTCGGTTTATAATCAAATTGTCAGACAACTTTCTTCAGGAGACGAAAATGGCATCCATCGACTTGACCATTCACCCCGAAAGGCGCAAACGCGCCATTCAACGCGCCCGCGAGCGCAACATCATCATCCCCACTTATGCACAAATGAAAGACCCCGCCAAAATTCCGGCGCGGGTGAAGGAAGAACTCAGCCGCATTGGGCTTTGGGATTTACACCCCCGCAACCTATTCCGCATCACCTGGAAGAATCAACCCCAGGCAAGCGGAGGCGGCTTTGGCGGCGTGAACTACCTGGAACTGCCCTCCAGCCTTACCGGAGTGCCTGCCCGCATCCTGGTTCTGGTTGGAAAATGGTTCCCCACCGGGGCGCACAAGGTTGGGGCAGCCTTCTCCTGCCTGGCGCCTCGCCTCGTCACCGGTCAGTTCGACCCCACCACCCAAAAAGCGGTCTGGCCCTCCACCGGCAACTACTGCCGGGGCGGAGCCTACGATTCCGCCCTGCTCGCCTGCGATTCGATTGCCATCCTGCCGGAGGGAATGTCTAAAGAGCGCTTCGACTGGCTGGCAAAAGTCGCCGGAGAAACCATCAAAACCCCCGGCTCCGAATCGAACGTGAAGGAAATTTTTGACAAATGCTGGGAACTGCGAAACTCTGGGCAAGACCTGATGATTTTTGACCAGTTTCAGGAATTTGGCAACTATCTCTGGCACTACGAAGTCACCGGTCACGCCATGGAAGAAGTTCTCCTCGCCGCCCTGCGCCCTGGAGACCGTTACCGGGGTATGACCAGCGCCACCGGCTCTGCCGGGACAATTGCCAGCGGCGACTACATGAAGCAGCTCTTTCCGGAAAGCAAAATCGCCGCCAGCGAAGCCCTGCAATGCCCCACCCTGCTGGAAAACGGCTTTGGCGCTCACCGCATTGAAGGCATTGGTGACAAACACATTCCCTGGATTCACAACACCAAAAACACCGACCTCATCGCCGCCATAGACGATAACGCCGTTGTCAACCTCGCCCGCCTGTTTAACGAACCGGTTGGCAAAAAATACCTCGCATCCAAGGGCGTGCCAGAAGAAACCCTCTCCCAGCTGGGCTTACTCGGCTTCTCAGGCATTTCCAACGTCCTCACCGCCATAAAAATGGCAAAATACTACGAAATGGGCGAGAAAGATGTCATCATCACCGTCCTGACCGACTCCATGGAACTGTACCAAAGCCGCCTGCACGAAATGCACGAGGAATTTGGCGCATACAGCGAAACCGATGCCGCCGCCGACTACGCTCACTGGCTCATGGGGCAATCCACCGACAACCTGCTGGAACTGCGCTACACCGACCGCCGCCGCATTCACAACCTTAAGTATTACACCTGGGTAGAGCAACAAGGCAAAACCTACGAAGAAATCCAATCCATGTGGTACGAAGAAGATTTTTGGACGGGCTTTCAGCAGCAGGCAGACCAAATTGACGAACTCATTGCCGACTTTAACCAGGAAGTTGGCTTGCTCTAACCCCGCCATGCTCAACCCCGCCTCCCTCGTCCTCGTCTGCCTCCTGCCCCGCCCGCGAGATTTAGAAATCGCCCGGCTTTTGGGCTGGTACCGCATCCCTTTCAAAACCGCGCCCAAGGTCATCGCGGTAGATGCGCTGGCGTTTTATCAGCCGGGCAGCTTTGGCGAGGCAGGCGGGCAAATTGCTTACACCGCCGAAGTGCGCGGACATGAACTGACCACCCGCGCCGAACTCCTGCGCGAAGAAGCCGACCACCCCCGCGCCCACGAGGAATACTTCAAAATTCAACTGGGCAGCCTGCAAAAACTCCCCCGCCCCATCCGCGCAGAAAAATGGAAGCGCATCACCTTCTTTTACACCACCGGCGAATACTTGCAAAAAGCCCAAACCCTGCAAGACCTGATTGTGTCAGGCGGAGAACGTGAAACCCTCTGGAAGAGCCTGCGCGACCGCGCCGAAAACGAAAACCTCTACCAGCCCTCCCCCCTCCCCCCCGCCGACCTGCCCCCTCAAGCCCTGCTCGCCCTGTTGGGCTTAACCGACCTGGACAAGCTGCCATGACCCCGGAAATGCTCCTCTCTGCCGCCGTTCTGCTCCT
>DYNS01000407.1 GCA_020720965.1 Anaerolinea sp.
GGGGGGGGCGGGGGGGGGGAGGGGGTGCAGGCTGAAAGGGCAAAAGCCAAAATCAGCAGGGGCGCAAAAATTCGGTACAGGGTTTGTTTCATTCTTGGTTCCTTTCGCGCCAGATTATAACAAAGGCGGGCAGGCGGCTTTTGGGGCTATTCTCCCCCATAAGGGGAGGGCAACAAAAAACAGCCCTACGGGCTGTTTTTTGTTGTGCCGGGGGCAGGCTCAGGCTTGGGCGCCTGCCATCCACAAGCCGAGCTGCTCGCGGGTGACTTCTTTTGCCTGAACGGTTGCCACAATTTGCCCATGAAACATAACGGCAATCCGGTCGGAGAGGGATAATATCTCGTCCAGTTCGGCGGAGACGAGCAAAACCGCCACGCCCTGGTCTCGCATGGCGATGATTTGCTTGTGAATATACTCAATGGAGCCAACATCCAACCCGCGTGTGGGTTGGTTGGCAATGACAAGTTTGACATCCCGGCTTAGTTCGCGGGCGACAATGACCTTTTGTTGGTTGCCGCCAGAAAGTTTACCCGCCGCCACAAAAGGCGAGGGGGTACGCACGTCATAACTTTGGATGAGTCTGCGGGCGTTTTCGTCCAATACCTGCGGCTGAATGACACCCTGGCGAGAGAAAGGTTGTCGGTAGTAGTCACACAATGCCATGTTATCGGCAATGGTGTAACCCAGCACCAAACCGTGCCGTTGGCGGTCTTCCGGGATGTGCGCCAAACCGGTTGCGGTGATTTGGCGGGGGGATTTGTTGGTGAGGTCTTTACCGGCGAGGGAGAATTTCCCGGCATCGGCAAGGCGCAAGCCGGTTAAGGCTTCCGCCATTTCGGTCTGACCATTGCCCTGCACACCGGCAATCCCCAACACCTCGCCCTGCTTCACCTCGAAGGAAATCCCACGCACGGCAGGCAGCCCGCGCTGGTCTCGAACCTGAAGGTTTTGCACAACGAGAACGTTTTCCTTGGGCTGCGCCGGGGCTTTGGCGACCGTCAGAATGACATCCCGCCCGACCATAAGGGAGGCAAGCTGCTGCTCGTTGACCTGTTTGGGGTCTGCCGTACCTGCCACCTTCCCAGCACGCATCACGGTAATCCGGTCTGAGATGGCAAGCACCTCGCGCAGTTTGTGGGTGATGAAGATGATGGAAACGCCCCGGTTGGTGAGTTCGCGCATAATGCGAAAGAGGTCATCGGCTTCCTGCGGGGTGAGAACGGCGGTGGGTTCATCTAAAATGAGGATGTTGGCGTTGCGGTACAGGGCTTTGACAATCTCGACCCGCTGCTGCAAACCTACCGGCAAATCGCCTACGATGGTTTCGGGGTCTACGTCCAAGCCATATTGTCGGGAGAGTTCTCTCACCCTGGCAGCGACTTCGCGGCGGTCCAGGGTGGTGAGAGGCATTTCATCACGGCGGGCGCGGTGGTCTGTCTCGGCACCGAGCATAATGTTTTCGGTCACGGTAAAGACCGGGACGAGCATAAAATGCTGGTGTACCATGCCAACGCCGCTATAGATGGCGTCTTTGGTGGAAGACATGGAGAGGGGTTTGCCGTTTACCAGCACCTCGCCTGCATCCGGGCGATATAAACCATACAGGATGTTCATCAGAGTGGATTTGCCCGCGCCGTTTTCGCCCAGCAGGGCGTGAACTTCGCCTTCGCGCAGGTCAAAATCCACATGGTCATTGGCAAGCACACCGGGGAATTGTTTGGTGATGCCTCGCGCCTGCAAAACAATCTTTTTGTCGGTCATGTGCGCGTCTCCTATTTCTCGTAGGGCTGACCATCGGCGGCGGGGGCGGTGGTTTTGCCGATAACGCCGGTGAGGATGAGCATGGTGAGGATGTATGGCACAAGCCCAACGACATAGGCATTTTGCAAAAATGACCACTGTGCCGGGATGACATCGCGGAAGAGTTGCAATTTAATTTGAAAGGCTTGCGATGCGCCAAAGACAAGAGCCGCCGCCCAGGCTCCGAAGGGGGTCCAGTTGCCGAAAATCATGGCGGCGAGGGCGATGAAGCCGCGTCCGTTGGTCATCAGCGGCTCGAAGGAGGCAATCGATTCGATGGTGAGGTAAGCGCCTGCCAGCCCCGCCAACATCCCGCCGATGAGGACGTTGACATAACGGGTGAAGATGACGTTAATCCCAACCGTATCTGCGGCTTTGGGGTGTTCGCCTACGGCGCGGGTACGCAGCCCCCAGCGGGTGTTGAACAAAACATGGTGGCTGAGGATGACCAGCAAAATGGCGGTGATGGCGATGGGCTTCTGGTTGAAGACATCCCCAATGGCGGTGGCGTACATGGAGCAGGTTTCGCCGCCGCCGAACAGCCCACACAAGCCCTGAATGGCGGAATCGACCGGGATGTGAATCACCGGCAGGGTTCCGGGGGAGTGGGGGACTTGCCCGCCGAAGACGCTTCCTTTTTCAAAAAAGAGTTGGCGGTTTAAGAAGCCGGTAACGCCAATTGCCAGAATGTTGATGACGGTGCCGCCGATGACC
>DYNS01000088.1:0-4218 GCA_020720965.1 Anaerolinea sp.
CTCGACGGCAATAACGCCGTGCGGGTGTTCAACGTTTCCAGCGGAACAGTTACCCTGAACCGGCTCCACATCACTCGCGGACGCGCCGGCTCCGGCGGCGGCATTTACCTGAGCGGTGGCACGCTGACGGTCAATGGCAGCGCCTTCGTCACAAACTCAGCCACAACCTTTGGCGGCGGCGCGATTTACACCGACGAATCCACCACCCTGAATGTCAATAACAGCACCTTCAGCGGGAATTCAGCCGTTTCCAAAGGCGGCGCTATCTCAGCAGCAAGCACAATCACACTCAGAAACAATACTATCGTAGCGAATTCGTCCGGGGCTGGCGGAGGCGCCGTTAACCTGGCCTGGTCATCTGATTCATCCTGGGACTTTACCATCCGGGACAGCATTGTTGCCGATAATTCGCCGCTTAACTGTTCCAATGAAACCGGCGAAACCTACCGCTTCGCGGGTGCCAAAAACCTGAGCAACGATGCGACCAACTGCGGTTCAACTTTTACAAACTCGACCTCTATCCTGCTGGGGACATTAGGTACAACCTACGGCGGTTCGCTGCCGATTTACCCGCTTTTGCCAGGCTCGGCGGCGATTGACAGCGCCAACAGTTGTCTTACCACCGACCAGCGCGGCAGCTCACGCCCTGCGCTCAAGTGTGACATTGGCGCGTTTGAGTCGCAGGGTTTTACCTTCGCCGTCACCAGCGGCAACAACCAGACCGTGCCAATCAATACTGCTTTTGCACCGCTCAGGCTTTCTGTCACCGCAAATAGCGTTGCCGAGCCGGTGAATGGTGGACAGGTGAAATTTACCGCGCCCGCCTCCGGCGCAAGCGCGACCCCGGCAACCAACACTGTGACCATTGCCAGCGGCGCTGTCTCGCAAAATCTGACTGCCAACGGCCTTGTTGGCGCGTACACCGTCACTGCCAGTGCCAGCGGCGCGAGTGACCAGGGGTTCAGCCTGGCAAATGTTCAAACACCTCTCGCAGTCACTAACGCAGCGCTGATGGTGACAGGCAACAGCGCCATACTCAATGGTTTTGGCACGCCGCGCGGTACAGAAACAACCGGCTGGTTCCGCTACGCGACCACCAGCCCCGGCGTATGCAATGACACCTTCGGCATGCGCATCCCTGCCAGCGGCGGCACGGCGCTGGGTGCGGGTTATTCCCAGGTATATTACTCAGAAACCCCCAGCGGACTAACGCCAGGGACAACCTATTACTACTGCGCCATCACCCAAAATGAGGGAGGAACTGCATTTGGCGCACTCGTCTCGTTCACCACGCTGGATGTGCCTGCTATTACGTCATCGGTAGCAACCTTAGCCACAGGGACTACTGCCACCCTGAATGGCACCGTCAATCCCCACGGCAGCACAACCACCGGCTGGTTCCGCTATGACACGACCAGCCCCGGCACCTGCAACGATACCTTTGGAACTCGCGTCCCTGTCAGCGGAGGTTCGGCGCTTGGCTCTGGCACTTCTGATGTAAATTATTCGCAAAACATCACTGGGCTGACAGCGGGGACAACCTACTACTTCTGTGCCATTGCCCAAAACACAGCCGGAATCGGCTTCGGCGAAGTGAGTTTCTTCAATACGCCAGTAATCCCAAGCGTGACGACCCAGGCAGCAACCTCCATCACTGATACCAGCGCCACCCTGAACGGCTCCGCCACCGCTGGATTTAGAGCAACTACTGGCTGGTTTCGCTATGACACGACCAGTCCCGGCACCTGCAATGACACCTTTGGCACTCGCGCCCCTGCCAGCGGCGGTTCATCGCTCGGGACAGGCAATACCTATGTAAATTACTCACGAGGTATCACCGGGCTGACGGCTGGGACGACTTATTACTACTGCGCCATTGCCAAAAACTCAATTGGGACAAGCTTTGGCGAAGTGCAATCCTTGACTACCTCAGCAACAATCCCCGCCGTCACCACTTCGGCGGCGACCTCCCTCACCGGGGCGGCGGCCACTTTGAATGGTTCCGCCAACCCCGGCGGCGGCGCGACCACCGGCTGGTTCCGCTACGCCACCACCAGCCCCAGTTCCTGCAATGACACCTTTGGAACTCGCGCCCCTGCCAGCGGCGGCACGGCGCTTGGTTCCGGCACATCGGCCGTGACCTATTGGCAAGGCATTACCGGGCTGACGGCTGGGACGACTTATTACTACTGCGCCATTGCCCAAAACTCGGCCGGGACATCTTTCGGGACGGTGCAATCCTTGACCACCTTGGCGGTGGCTCCCACCGTTACCACCTCAGCGGCCAGCGCCGTCACCACTACTGGAGCCACCCTGAATGGCACAGTCAACGCCAATGGCAGCAGTACCACTGTCACTTTTGAATACGGTTTGGATACCTCTTACGGCACCCCGGTAACGGCTATCCAAAGCCCGGTCACTGGCACAAGCGCTACCCCGGTTAGTTATGTCTTAAGCGGCTTGTCTCCCAATACCACCTATCATTATCGCGCCGTGGGCGTAAACGCAGGCGGAACAACCAACAACAGCGGAGACCAAAGTTTTACAACGCTGTGTTCCAATGCCATTACCGTTGCCAATGCCAACGACAGCGGCGCGGGGTCGTTGCGTCAAGCCATTGCGGATGCCTGCGCAGGCGGAAACATCACCTTTGCGGGAGACTACAGCATTACACTCGCCAGCGAACTGACGATTGACAAAAACCTGACGATTGACGGTGCAGGACATACCGTCACGGTCAGCGGGAACAACGCTGTGCGCGTGTTCACCGTCAATGCCGGAAAAACTCTGAACCTGAATAATCTCACCGTGGCGAATGGTAAAGTATCTGGAGACGGTGGCGGCATCTACAACTTTGGCACCCTGACCGTGCAGAACAGTACCTTCTCTGGCAACTGGGCTACGAATGCAGGCGGCGGCATCTACAACGCCGGAACTTTGACCGCGCAAGACAGCACCTTCTCAGGCAACCGCGCCCCCTACGGCGGCGGCATCTACAACAAAGCCTCTAGCATTCTGACCATACAGAACAGTACACTCTCCGGTAACTCAGCCTCCTCTGGGAGCGGCGGTAGTATTAACAACATCGGCACCCTGACCGTGCAGAACAGCAGCATCTCCAGCAGCAATGCTACGTATGGCGGCGGCATCAATAATGAAAGTACGCTGACCATAGAGAACAGCACCCTCTCCGGCAACTCGGCTTCCTTTAATGGCGGCGGCATTTACAACAAAGCCGGTAGCACCCTGACCCTACAGAACAGTACCCTCTCCGGCAATTCGTCCTCCTTCTCCAACGGCGGCGGCATCCGCAACGACGGTACGCTGAATCTGACCAATACCCTGATCGCCAACAACTCCAACGGCGATTGTCGCGGGTCAGTCGCCACCAAAGACCACAATCTGATTAAGAACACCGGCGTTAATGCCTGTGGTCTGACCAACGGCGCGAACAGCAACATCATCGGCTTGGATCCGCTGCTGGCCCCCCTGTCCAACTATGGCGGCAACACCCCCACCCTGGCTTTACTCCCCGGCAGCCCGGCCATTAACGCCGGAGCAAGCTGTTTGTCTACCGACCAGCGCGGCATCATCCGTCCGCAAGGGGCAGCCTGCGACATCGGCGCGTTTGAGTCGCAAGGTTTCACCTTTGGCAGTCAAACCGGAACGCCACAAAGCGCGGATATCAACACCGCCTTTGCGACATCGCTTGGCTTAACTGTGACCGCCAACAACCCAACCGAACCTGTCAACGGCGGCAAAGTGACTTTCACCCCTCCTGCTTCCGGGGCAAGCGCCGCTCTCAGCGGCAGCCCTGCCACCATTGCAGGCGGCAACGCCAGTGTCACGGCAACTGCCAACAACACAGCGGGCGCTTACAACGTCACCGCCAGCGCCATCGGCAACGCAGCAGATGTCAATTTTGCGCTGACCAACATCGCCACCTACAGCCTCACCTACGATGGCAACGGCAGCACCGGCGGCAGCGTGCCGGTTGATTCCGCCAGTCCTTATGCCAGCACCGAAATGGTGACGATTTTGGGCAACAGCGGTTCGCTTGTCCGCACCGGTTACACCTTTGCGAACTGGAACAACACTGCCAATGGTACGGGGCTGGACTTTGCCCCCGGCGCAGCCATCACCATGCCCCCGGACAATTTCGTTCTCACCGCCCAATGGACAATCAACCCGTACACCATCACCTTCGACAGTGACGGC
>DYNS01000088.1:4318-9655 GCA_020720965.1 Anaerolinea sp.
CCCCGCCCTGCCCGCCACCATGCCCCTCGGCGGAGCCGCTCTCACCGCCCAATGGACAATCAACCCGTACACCATCACCTTCGACAGTGACGGCGGCAGCCCGGTGGCTGACATCACCCAGGATTACGGCACGCCCATCACCGCCCCCGCAGACCCGACCAAGCCCGGTTACACCTTCGCCGGTTGGAACCCCGCCCTGCCCGCCACCATGCCCCTCGGCGGAGCCGCTCTCACCGCCCAATGGGATGACACCTCCGCGCCCGACACCCAAATCGACTCCGCGCCCGCCAACCCCACCAACAACCCCAACGCCTCCTTCACATTCTCCAGCCCCGAAAGCGCCGCAGCCTTTGAATGCGCCCTGGATGCCGCTCCCTTTGCCGCCTGCACCAGCCCACAAGATTACACCGCACTGCCAGATGGCAGCCACACCTTTGAAGTCCGCGCCGTAGATACCGCCCTCAACGCCGACCCGACCCCCGCCTCCCACGCCTGGCTCATCAACACCGCCCACCTCGCCCTCACCATCGAGCAAGACCCCGCCCAACCAGACCCCACCAACGCCGCCCCCATCCTCTTCCAACTCACCTTCAGCAAACCCATCGACCCTGACACCCTCACCACCGATGACCTCACCCTCGGCGGAACAGCACCCGGAACGCTCGCCGCAGTCATCACCGAAGTCGCCCCCAATGACGCCACCACCTTCCAGGTCGCCCTCAGCGGCATGAGCGCCACCGGAACCGTCACCCTCACCCTCGCCGAAGGCAAAGTCCACGACACCCTCGGGAACCCCAACACCGCCAGCCTCAGCGCCGATAACGAAGTCACCTACGACGTGGACAAACTGGACGTGACCACCCTCGACCTGGATGTCAAATACACCGGCAAAGGTCCAAACGGTTTCGCCGTTATCTTCAATAAGCCTGTCTTCGACCCCGAAGGCAACACCGAAACGGACGATGTCACCAACACCGCCAACTACCTCCTCTTCGAGAAAGGTAGCAACCACGCCGCCGATACCCTCGCCTGCAAGACCGGGCTGGTCACAGACGACCGGAAAATCTCCATCAGCAGCGTCACCTACGACCCTGCAACACGCCAAGCCGAGGTCAGCCTCTTTACAGAACTACCCGTTGGCTCCTACCGCCTCCTCATCTGCGGCTCCACCTCCATTGTAGATTTGGCAGGCAGCCCCCTCAACAACGGCGTAGACTACGCCTTCGACCTGGAAGTGACAAAAGCCCCCAGCGCCCTGCCCCAAACCGGATTCCCCTGGGGGAAAGTGACCCTCCTGCCGGAGCAGCCCGCCGCCCAAGCCTACACCAGCCCCGGACTAACCCTCGACATCCCCACCCTCGGGATAAAAACCGACATCCTCGGCGTGCCCCAAACCAACGCCAACTGGGATGTCTCCTGGCTCAACCAAAGCGCCGGTTGGCTGGAAGGCTCCGCCTACCCAACCTGGGCGGGTAACACCGTCATCACCGGTCACGTTTGGGACGCAGACAACACCCCAGGCATCTTCGCAGACCTGAAAACCCTCCGCTACGGCGACCAGTTCCACATCCACGCTTTTGGGCAAACCTACACCTACGAGGTCAGAGAAAATCGCCTCATCGGTACAGGCAAAATCAGCCAAGTCTTCCAACACGAAGAAAAAGACTGGGTCACCCTTCTCACCTGTGAGTTCTACAACCCCTTCACCGAAGATTATCTCCTCCGCCGCATCGTCCGCGCCGTACTGGTGAGCGTGAAGTAGATACCACCCTGAAATTAAAACAGCCCGAGCAAATGCTCGGGCTGTTTTAATTTCAGGGTGGCGCAAAATTGTGCCGCTACTCTTCACCCAATGCTTTAGCAAGATTGTGAGGCAAGTCACCTATCTCGCCGGGGGGGCGAAGGGGATGGGCTAAATATACCTTAGTCCATGTGAGCGATGACAGCGTCTCCGAACTCGGAGCATTTTACTTCGGTGGGGTTGTCCATCAGGCGGGCAAAGTCGTAGGTGACGGTCTTGGCAGCGATGGCGCCTTCCATGCCTTTTACAATCAGGTCGGCGGCTTCGTGCCAGCCCATGTAGCGGAACATCATCTCGCCGGAGAGGATGACAGAGCCGGGGTTGACCTTATCCAGGTCGGCGTATTTGGGGGCGGTTCCGTGTGTGGCTTCAAAAATGGCGTGACCGGTTTCGTAGTTGATGTTGGCACCGGGTGCAATCCCAATGCCGCCCACCTGCGCGGCGAGGGCATCCGAGAGGTAGTCGCCGTTCAGGTTCAGGGTGGCGATTACGTCATAGTCACGCGGACGGATGAGGGTGAATTGCAGGCTGACATCTGCGATGGAGTCTTTGACGAGGAGCATCTTCTTCCACTTGCCGTCTCCATGCGTGTCCCACAGGGTGAGGGCTTCTTCCACTTCGGCTTTAATTTCGGCCTGTTGGGCAGGGGACATCATGTCGAAGCCGGGGTCAATCATCTTGGCGTTGTCTTCCACGCTCAGGGTCGGGTCTTTTTCTTTGTTGCCCAAAATCCAGGTTTCGCGCTCGGTCACAATTTGGGCGCGGAATTCGCGTTTGGCGAGGGTGTAGCCCCAATCCTTAAACGCGCCTTCGGTGAACTTCATAATGTTGCCCTTATGGACGAAGTTAACGCTTTTGCGCTTGTTGTCTAGTGACCACTGAATGGCGGCGCGTACCAGGCGCTCGGTGCCTTCCACCGAGACGGGTTTAATGCCAATGCCCGCCGTGTTGGGGAAGCGCATTTTGGCATATTCCTTGGGGAAGGCTTCCTGGAAAAGTTTTTTGAACTGTTCGTTACCTTCGGTGCCGTATTGGAATTCGATGCCGGTATAAATATCTTCCGTGTTCTCGCGGAAGATAACCATATCCACATATTCCGGGTGCTTCACCGGGGAAGGCACGCCCTTATACCAGCGCACGGGGCGCTGACAGACGTACAAATCCAGGTTTTTGCGGAGGGCAACGTTAAGAGAGCGGATGCCGCCGCCGATGGGGGTTGTGAGGGGTCCCTTAATGCCCACCAAAAATTCCCGAAAAGCCTCGTTGGTTTCTTCCGGAAGCCAGCTCTGAAATTGCTTAAAAGACTTTTCGCCCGCGTACACTTCCATCCAATGTACTTTGCGCTTACCGCCGTAGGCTTTCTCCACAGCGGCATCAAAGACGCGCACAGAGGCGCGCCAAATATCGCGCCCGGTGCCATCGCCTTCCACGAAAGGCAAAATAGGATTCTCCGGGACGACCAGGCTGCCGTTTTCCATGCGGATTTTTGCGCCCCCAGCAGGGACTTGAACATTTTCGTATGCCATGACTATCTCCTCTTGGTATGAATATGAAGACCGCCAAAAATTATAGCCCCAAGCCCCCCGGCGGAATAGTGAAATTTATCCTCTTTTCTCTCTGCACTTTCTTCACTTCTCACTCCCCGCTTCCTTTTCCACCGTCACCCACAAATCCTGCCCGTTGGTTGCCAGGTCAATCCAGCCGTTTTGGTCGGTGCGGAGCAGGGTATAGCCTTCCAGCGTCTCCAGCAAAGCCGGGGCGGGCAAACCGTCCAGGTCGCCTGCGGCTACGCTGAGCAGAAAAAATTGGGGCTGAAGATTCTCCAGCCATAGGGGAGGGTTGGCAGGCAAATAACCGCTTTCTGCCAGAAGAAGAGCAGAAACGCCCCTTAGCCTGCTCCCGTTTTCCAGCATTTCAAAACTCTCGTAGGTAACGCCCATGGGCAAAATGACTCTAAAACTGCCCCATTCCACGCTCAAAATGGCACCGCGAGGGCTGACAGCCAGAACCCGCAAAAACGCACCCTGCCCCAAATCCAGGGTTTCTCCGCCCAGGGCGCTCTGAATGCCAATCTGCCGCTCCAAAAGCCATTCTTGCAGTTGGGAGGCGGCATACGAGGCTTGCAGGTTGCCCGCCCACAGAACGTAAGCAGGGGGATACTGCTCCAGCACGCGGGGCAAAGCCTCCATCTGATTCTGCTGCGGCGCGGCAACGATGAGGGCATCCAACTGACGGCGCAGGGGAGGAATGCGCCTGCCCAACTGGTCGCCCAAGCGGTTGGCGCTTTCGCCGCCGTTGATGAGGAGGAAGCGCCCATCCGGGGTTTTGAGCAAAACCGCCGAGGTAGAGCCGACATCCAGCACAGTGAGGTGCAGCAGCCCGTCTGCGCCGTTGAGGGAGGTGCGCCACAGGTTAACGGTAAGAGTCGCCAATATCAACAGGACGAGGGAAGAAGTGACCAGTCGCCGGGCTGCCCACAAACGGGAGGCGTATAGGGTGGCGAGGGCGAGAATCGCATAAAAAAGCAGCAGGGCAGAGAACCCAAATCCTTCCACCACC
This sequence comes from Anaerolinea sp., assembly GCA_020720965.1. Lineage (GTDB taxonomy): Bacteria > Chloroflexota > Anaerolineae > Anaerolineales > Villigracilaceae > UBA5195. Next base: position 8,679 of record DYNS01000088.1, read on the forward strand.
CAGACCCCGCCAGAAATTTGGGCAAAGGTTTCTACGATGCGAATGGTGTAAGCGGGGAAAACCCAGGTAAGCCAGGCAAAAAAGACCCCCAAAGGGCGGAAGATGGCTCCCAAAATGACGGCAAGCCCGCCCAAAATCATCACCGGGGGTTGGGCGGGCAAAACCAGGGGGTTGACAAAGAAGGATGAAACGGAAAGCCGCCCAAAGTGGTAGGCAATAACCGGTAAGGTCGTCAGTTGGGCGGCAAAGGTTAGCAGGACGTAATCGGACAGGGGGGCAATGAGAATTTTAACCGTAATGGCGGGCAAGATGCGCTCTAAACCGGCTTTTAGCGCGTCTTGCAAGGTTTGCGAGTAGAGGATGAGCCCCAGGGTTGCCATAAAGGAAAGTTGAAAGCCCACATCCCATAAAACATAAGCATCTGCCAGCCCCATTAGCAAGGCGGTGAGGAAGAGGCTGTTGATGGAAGCGTTGCGCCTGCCAAACTGCCGGGCGCTGAGCGAAACTGCGCCCATGAGCGCCGCCCGCACAACCGAGGCGCTCGCGCCGACCAGGACCGTGTAAAAGGCAATCCCTACCAGGGCAGCGAGGGTTCCGCGTTTTTTGCCCCACCATCCGCCAAACAGGCTGAGGAGCACCTGAGCAATGAGGGCGATGTTGAACCCGCTGATGGCGACAATGTGGGCTGTGCCGGTATCCTGAAAGGCTTGTTGCAGGTCGGCAGCCATGCCGCTTTCCACCCCCAGCAGAATGCCCGCCATCAGCCCCGCTTCCGGCTGAGGGAAGAGGGCGTACACTTCTTCCAGCAGACGGTCACGCAGGCGGTAAATGGCGGCATAGAGGGGGTTGGCGCGGAGCGGCTGCGGCAAAACGGTTACGGTATAAGTCCGCAGCAGGGAGAGAACCCCCTGCCGGGCGAGATATTCGCGGTAGGAGAACTCTTCGGTTTCGGCGGGGGTTTCCAACTGACCGCGTAC
>DYNS01000089.1 GCA_020720965.1 Anaerolinea sp.
GCCTACATGAACCCCAACTACCTCAACGACCTGCGCTCTCTGCTTCAGGGCGTTACCGCCTTTCTCCCCTCCGAGGAAGAAACCCGCGCCCTGTTTTGGGGGCGCACCAATGACCTGTGGGAAATGGCAGAAACCCTCGCCGGTTTCGGCTGCGACATCATCGTCATCAAACGCGGCGCACGCGGACAATATGTGTACGACCGCAGCACCGCCCAAAAATGGGATATCCCTGGCTACCCCGCCAACAAAATAGACCCCACCGGCGCCGGAGATGCCTTTTGCGGCGGTTTTCTCAGCGGCTACGCCGAAACCCTGGACCCACTCCAAGCCGCCCTGCGCGGCAATATCTCTGCCTCCTTTGCCATCGAAGGCAGCGGAGCCTTCTACCTGCTAGATTCCATGCCGGGGCTGGCGCAAGCCCGCCTCCAATCCCTGCAAAATTTGGTGAGACAAGTATGACCATCCCCCAACGTGTTATAGACCGCACCCTGCAAATTCAACAAATCCCTGCGCCCACCTTTGAAGAAGAAGCGAGGGCGCAATTTGTTTTGCAAAAATGGAAAGAAGAGGGGCTTACCCAGCCCCAAACCGACTCTGCCGGAAACGTCTTTGCCTGCCTGCCAGGCGAGGGCAAAGCCCCCCCGCTGATTGTCTCCGCCCACCTCGACACCGTTTTCCCCGCCTCCACCGACCTGAAGGCGCGGCGCGAGGCGGGGCGCATTTACGCCCCCGGCATTGGCGATAACTCTTTGGGGGTTGGCGCTCTCTTTGGGCTATTGTGGATGCTGCGCGAGGCTCACATTACCCTGCCCGGCGACCTGTGGCTGGCAGCCAACACCGGCGAAGAAGGCTTGGGCGACCTGAAAGGCATGAAAGCCCTCTGCGCCCATTTTGGCGCAGCCCCCTTGGGCTACCTCGTTCTGGAAGGAATGGCGTACCGGCATGTGTACACCCAGGGGATTGGGGTTCGCCGTTACCGGGTGGAGGTTCATACCCCCGGCGGGCACTCCTGGAGCGATTACGGCAAACCCTCCGCCCTGCACATCCTCGCCGGGCTGGTCACTCAACTTACCTCCCTGCGCCTGCCGGGCATCCCGCGCACCACCCTCAACGTGGGCAGGATGCAAGGCGGCACAAGCATCAACACCATTGCCGCCGAAGCGTGGATGGAATTAGACTTACGCTCGGAAAGCGAGGCGGAACTGCTGCGCCTGGTGCGGCGGGTGGAATCGACTTTGGAAGCGGTGGAACAGCGCGGCGTTGGGGTGGAGTGGAGAATCATCGGCAGCCGCCCGGCGGGAGAAATTCCCCTCTCGCATCCCTGGGTGCGGCTGGCAGAGTCGGTTTTGCGGCAGCAGGGCGCAGAGCCAATTTTCACCCTCGGTTCCACCGATGCCAACCTGCCCCTTTCGCTGGGTTACCCGGCGCTGGTGCTGGGGCTGACTAACGGCGGCGGGGCGCATACCCTGAACGAGTTTATTGAAACCACCCCGCTGGAAGCCGGTTTGGAGCAACTTTTTCGGTTTGTGTGCCGGGCTTGGGAGGGTAGATGAAAAAATGGAAGATACCGACCAATGTTTGGGCGCTGACGGTTGGCTCTTTTTTGACGGATGTTTCTTCGGAGATGCTGTTTAACCTGTTGCCCTTTTTCCTTGCCAATGTTCTGGGAGTAGGCACGGCGGTCATTGGTCTCATTGATGGGATTGCTGAAACGACAGCAAGCCTTGTAAAACTATATTCCGGCAGCCTTTCGGATAGGTGGGGTTCGCGCAAGGGGTTGACGGTGTTTGGTTATGGTCTTTCCACCCTGGCAAAGCCTTTTTTGCTGTTTGCCAATGTGTGGGGCTGGGTGTTGGCGGTGCGCTTTGCCGACCGGGTGGGCAAGGGCATTCGGACTGCGCCCCGCGATGCCCTTTTGGCGGGGAGTGTGGAGGCGGAGAGGCGCGGGTTGGCGTTTGGTTTGCATCGCGCCGGGGATACAGCAGGGGCGTTTACGGGGCTGGCAATTGCTGCTTTGGTTCTCTGGCTTATGCAGGCGCAGGAAGCGCAGTTAACCGCCTCCGCGTTTCGGCTGATTGTGCTCCTTTCCATTGTCCCGGCGGCGCTGGCGGTTTTGGTTCTGGCTGTGTTTCTTAAGGAGGCTGGCTCCAAACCCCAGGTATCTGCTCCGCTTTTGAGTTGGCAGGGGCTGGATGGACGTTTTCGGCTGTTTTTGCTGGCGGTTGTTCTCTTTACCCTGGGGAATTCTTCCGATGCGTTTATTTTGCTGAGGGGGCAGGAGCGAGGTCTTAGCATTTTGCAGACGATGGGCATGTTGCTGACCTTTAACGCGGTCTATGCCCTGTTGGCGGGACCGTTGGGGGCGCTTTCCGACAGGGTGGGCAGGCGCAAACTGATTATTGGGGGTTGGCTGGCTTACGGGCTGGTGTATTGCGGGCTGGCGTTTGCCCAAACGGGCGCTCAGGTTTGGGCGTTGTTCGGTCTGTATGGCGTGTACTATGCTTTCGCGGAGGGCGCTTCTAAGGCGCTGGTGGCAGATTTAGCGCCTGCGGAGAAGCGCGGCGCTGCCTATGGTTTGTACCACGCAGCAGTGGGGCTTACCGCCCTGCCCGCCTCACTGATTGCCGGGATGCTTTGGCAAGGCGTGGCGGGCTGGGGAGGTTTTGGCGCAAGCGCTCCCTTCTTTTTTGGGGCGCTGATGAGTTTGGCGGCGGTTGTAACCCTGACCTTTATCGAATCGTGAACACGGTTCCGGCGCTTGCGCCTTGCACTTCGGGGAAGTAGGTGAGCCAGGCGCGGGCGGGCAGGACGCGGTATTCCCCTGGTTGGCTGGGGGTGATGGTGTAGGTGAGGGTGTAGGTTCCGGCGGGCAGGTAGGGGGCGCTCCATTCGATGTGGTCGGCGTAGAGGCGGGCGGGTTCAAAGTACCACCAGCCCCACTGGCTGCCGATGGGGTCGGCGGGGTTATAGAGCGGGGTTGCCTGCTCTTCCTTTGCGCTGGTTTTTAGGGTGGGGTTCAGCAGGTCGCTTCCGGCGGGGATGTAGTCTTGCACGGTCAGGGCGTATGCGTCTTGGGGGAGGGTGAGGCTGAGGCGCACGGTGACGTTGGGATTCTCGGATTGCAAGTCGTAGGAGGTGAGCGTGGCGCAGCCGGTTTGCGGACATGCCAGATAACTGCGGCTGATTTCGATTCCTTTTTGCAGGGGCGGGGCGCTTTCTACCGGGCGCAGTACCTGAAGCGAGGCGCGGTAGTACAGGCTGCCTGCGCCTTCCCCTCGGCTGAGACTGAGTTCGTTGGCTCCATTGAGGGCAAGTCCGCTGAGGGGGATGATGGTATGAACGGCGGTAAGGTTGGCTTCTCCGCCTGCCTGCCCCTCCGCAACGCTACGCCCGTTGAGGCTGGCGGAGTAGGCAAAGTTTGCGCGGTATTCGCCCCGCGCAATGAGGTAGCGGGTGAGGGCGAGGGAGACCCAGGCGGTTTCGTAGTCTGAACCCCAGCCGCTTTGGGGGTTGTATTGGCTGGAAAGGTAGCGGGCGGCATCGGTGGCGAGGGGGCTGGCGGGGTCTTCTTCCAGCAGGGAGTACAGCACAATGGCGGTGCTGAAGAGTGGGGAGCCGGGGAGCATCCAACCGGTTTGGGCGCTTTGCCAGTGAGCGCCAGTTGCGCTTCGCAGGGCAAGGCTTTGCAGGTCGGAGTACAGGGTTTGGATGCGGCTGTCGCCGGGGTAGTAACGGGAGAGCAGGGTGGCGAGCATGGCTTGAGACCAGGGTTCCAGACGTTCCCGTTCTTCGTATAGCACGTCTATAAGGTAGGAGAAGTTGTTTAGCCCGCCGGTTTCGTGCAGCATGTAGGCGTAGTAAACGGTGAGGTTCGCCCAGTAGGGGTCGGCAAGGCTGATGCTGGCGGTGAAGGGTTCGGCGTTGCTGAAGAGGTAGTCGCGCCCGCGTTGGATGGATTCTTCCAGGGGTAGGTCGCTCATGGCGGCGCGGCGGACCTGTTCCAGCCCGTAGAGGATGTAGGCGGTGATGTAGGGGTCGGCGGGGTCGCCGTTGATGCTCCACGCCCAGCCTCCGTCCACTTTTTGAGAGGCGAGCAGTTGAGCGGCTTGGGTTTTGAGCAGGGCTTGCAGCTCTTCTTTCAGGGCTTCGTTTTCAATTCCGGCAGATTGCAGGGCGAGGTAGAGGGCTTGATTGGGCAGGAGATGCGAGAGAATTTGTTCGTTGCTCCAGACGGTTTCGGGCAGGGGGCGGGCTTGCAGGGCGGAAAGAACTGCCGAAGCGAGGGAAGGCGCGAGTTCCAGGTGTAATTGCCCGCCCTGGGGTTGGAAACTGCGCGGGAGGGCTATCAACTCGGTTTGGCGGAGGTTGTTTTCAGTCAGAATTCCGGCGGCGCTAAAGGTTTGGGGGGCATTGTAGTGCAGGACGGGAATATCTCCGGTGGCAGGGCGGGCGGCGTCTTGCAGTTTGCCGGAGGTGACGGAGAAGGTTGCCTCGATTTTTTCTGCATCCTGGGCGGTTCCGCGCCACTGAACGAGGGCGCTGCCCCCGGCGGGGATGCTGATGGGCTGCTGGGCGGGGGTTTCGGCATCCAGGCTGAAGCCGGTGGCATTGAGGGATGCCTGGGCTTGCAGGGTTTGCCCGGTGTTGTTGTTAAGCAGGGCGCTGAGGGTGGCGTGGTCGCCTACGACCAGGAAGCGCGGGGTTTGGGGGCGGATGAGCAGGTCTTTGGAGGTGATGACTTGCACAGTGGTTTGCCCAACCTGGGCGTTTTGGCTGATTCCGCGTGTGTCGATGTTCCAGGTGGTGAGGTTGTCTGGCAGGGTGAGGCTGACCTGGGCTTTGCCCTGGGCATCGGTACGGATGTCGGCTTTCCAGTAGGCAGTGTCTGGGAAGTTTTCGCGCACGGTTAACGTGTCGTAGCCGCCCCCGCCGCCTTTGCCGCCGCCAAAGTTGATGTTTCGCATACTGTAGATGGCGGCGGTCAGCCCGGTTTGCACGCCGAGGGGTTGGGTGTTGTAGAAGGCGGGGAGGATGTCTGGCGCGTTGGGGTCTGCCAGGGCGAGGAGGGCTAAATCTACCACTGCCAGCGAAAATTCTGCCTGCACGGGTTGGTTTTGCCGGTCGGTGGCGGTGAGGTGGAGGGTGAGGGTTTCGCCGGGTTTGGCTTGGGGTGGGTCGGCTTGCAGGTTTACCTGAAGGGTGAAGGCGGAGGGTTCTACCGGGATGTTGAGGAACCCCTGCCGGAAGGAGGTTCCCTGCCCCAACAGGGTGGCGGAGAGGTAGATGTTGGGGGCGTGTTCGTCTGTGAGCGGAATTTGCAGGCGGTAGCCCTCCGGCGGGATGGTGACGACCTGAAGGTCGTGGATGCCGCCTCGTTCCAGGCTGAGCAGCGCCAGGGCTGGGCTGCCGAGGTCGTTGGGGATGAATATGTCGGCGGTTTGACCGGGTTGGTATTCCTGTTGGTCGGCTGTCAGGCGCAGAATGTCGTAGGGCAGGCGCGGGAAGGCGGCGTTTTCTTTGCCTCCCACCCAGAGCAGGGTTTGGGTGAGGGCATTTTCGCCGCGCACTTCCAGGGCGTAGGTTCCGGCGGCAGGGGGCGTAAAGGTAAGGTCGGCTTCGCCGGTGGCGGAGGTGTTGAGGCTTTTTGTTTCGAGAATTTCGTAGGTGGGGGTGAACTGGTAAAAGCCCCATTCTCCCTCGGCGCGCTGCCAAAAAACTTGTTTAAACGTGGCGGTGAGGGTTTGGGGCTGAGGGGCTTTTTGCCAGTCGGCGGTGAGGATGCGGAAGGAGAGGGGAGCGCCTGCCTGCCCAAACCAGGCGGAGGGGTGTACTCCGATGTAGAAACGCTCCGGGTGCAGGGGCAGTTCGCTCCGAACGCTGACGGGGTATCCGCCGCTTTCGGTGGCGGTGACTTGCAGGGTGAGGGTGGCGCTGCGGGGCAGGTTGAGGTTGGGCAGGGAGATGCTGAAGTTGCCGTTGGCATCGGTGAAGCCTTCTCCCTGACGGGAGAGGTATTCAAAGGCTGGGTCGCTGAGGAAGAGCCAGGGGTCGCTGTTGTCTCCGGTTTCGTAGCCGGGCAGGTCGAACCAGGCGGGGGTGGCGTATAAATCCCACCGGATGGGCAGGTTGGCGGCGGGAGCGCCGAAGAAGTATTCCGCGTGGAATTGCCCGGTTGCCGAGTCTCCGCTGAGGAGGGCGGGCTGGTCAAAGTTCAGGCTCAGGTTTAGTTCCGGTTTGCGGTAGTCGGCTACTTGAATGTTGAGGTAGCCGCCGTTTACCCAACCTTGTTCCGGGGTGTTGAGTTGAAAGGAGTAATCGCCGGGGGTTAGGTCGGCGGGCAGGTTTGCCTGCCCGGAGAAACTGCCAAAAGCGGAGAGGGTGAAGGACTCGTTGATGAGTTCGTTGCCGTTCATGTCGCTGAGGGTGATGGTGACGGGCTGGTCGGATGCTGTGTAACGCCCGTCAAATTCCCGCTGCAAAATGCCCCGGTAGTAAACTGTGTCGCCGGGGCGGTAGATGGGTCTGTCGGAGTAGAGGTAGGCGTGGCTTTGGCTGGCGGAGGGGCGGCTGTCGAAACTGGTGTTGGCGGGGATGCCATCCAACCAGGTGTAATCTCCCCAGAGGGAGGCGCCCATGCCGAATTGTTCCTGCCCGGGGGCGCTGATGACGACATAGGCTGCGCTGATGGGGGTGTTGAGGGGCGTGCGGAACAGCCCGTTGGCATCGGTTTGCCCGGTGGTGATGAGATTGCCAGAGAAGTCGTACACGCTGAGGGGCAGGTTGGGGGCGGCTGCGCCCGTCCGCAGGTCTGTAACCCAGGCGAGCGCCTCGGCGGCGGAGAGTTTGACCAGTACGTTGAGGTGACTGACGACCAAGGTGCGGGTGGGGTCGTAAGCCGAGCCAACATCCGGCGATTCGGCGCGGACATAGTATAGCCCTGGCGTTAGCCCTTCCTCGCTGAGGGAAATTTCCACCGGCTGGTTGTTGTTCCGCTCCAGGGCGGGGCGCAGGCTCCAGGTTTGGGCGGCGGCGGGCTGGTAGTTGCTGCGGAATTCGTATTCTCGCTCGTAGGTGAAGAAATCTGCCAGGGTCATTTCGCCGCGGGTGACGGAAATGGAATTGATGTTGACTGCCTGCACGCCCAGGGAGGCTTCTTCTGGGGTGGTGAAGAGCTGTCCCCGGTAGGATGTAAAGCCAAAAGAGGGAACTGCGTCTGCCTCGGTGAAGGTGAGGGTTTGGGGTTGCCCCAGGCTTTGCCCCCATTCATCTGCCAAGTTGGGGTCTATGCGGAGGGTGTAGGTTTGCCCGGCGCTGAACTGCCCATAGGCGGAGAGTTCTGTGCCGGAGGCGGAGATGTTGAAGTAGGAGGGCTGAGGCGAAACGGTGATGAGGCTTTCGTAGCCCTGGTCTGGTTGTTGGGGCGGGGCGCTAAAGTAGAGGGTGATGGCTCCGTTGGCGGGGCGGACTGCGCCGTTGGCTATATCTGCCCCGTAAAAGGCGAAGTTGTCGTAGGTGCGGTATTGTCGCAGGGTGTCTGCTGTCAGGGGGGCGCCGCCCAAAGAGCGGGCATTTTGCCCCAAAAAGAGACTCGCATTGGCGGCGCGGGGCAGGGCGGCGGAGGCGCGGAAGGTGAGTACCTCGCCGCTTTCGTTCCAGGTAAATTCTCCGGGGGTGGGGTTGCCCTCCTGCCCCCGCAGGGCAAACTGCGCCTCCACGCTGGCTTTGTCCATAGGCTGGTTAAAGGTGATGCTTACTTCGGCTTCGGGGGCGAGAAACTCGGACGCGGGTGAGATGGATAAGACCTCCGGCAGGGAGGTGGAAAAAGACCAGGCAAGGTTGGGAGATTGAGAATCCAGCCCGGTTCCGGCAATGCTTTGCAGGGCGGGGTTCACCTGCACGGTGTAGGTTTCACCCCCGGCAAGGCTGGGCTGCGGGTAAAAGATGTAGGCGCTGGTGTTCAGCCATTCGCCTTTGCCGGAGGCGGCAGGCAGCAGGCTAAAGCCCGCTGGCAGGTTGGCAGAATCTGCGCCGAGGGGGACAACCGGCTGATTAAACGAAACCACAATCGCCGAGGCGGGCGAGACTTGTTGCGCCTGCGGGGCAGGGAGCACCTGGGAAACTTTCAACATTCCGGCGGTGCGGTAGGTAAAGGTTTGGGCTTGCGGCAGGGTTAAACCGGTGCGGGCGGTTTTTGCGGAAGTGTTAATCTGAAAGTTCACGTCCGCATCGGGGGGCAGGGGTTGGGTGGGGGTGATGTTGAGGGTGGAGGCATCCAACCAGGTGAAGAGGGGATTGGGCATTTCCTGCGACTGGTAGGCAGCCTGCACCGAGGCGGGGTCCATTGCCTCGCTAAAGTAGACGCTGATGGGCGCGACCAGCGGCAGAAGGCTCCCCTGCGGCGGAATCGTCTCGGTGATGACGGGCGGCAGGGGCAGGGCGGTGGCGGTGGGCAAAGGGGTGGGGATGGGAGTCGCCGCACCCGGCAGTGCCAGGCTGCAAGCCAGGGCGGTGAGGGTGAGCAGGAGAATCAGCCAGGTAAACGGGTGGTTTTTTTTCGTCATTTCAATCTCCTCGGTGGGGGCGGGCGGGGATGCCCATGAAGATTATACAAACAAAAACATCCTGCGCCATAGGACGCAGGATGTTTGGCAAAAGTTCCGCCGGGTTCACTTGTTCACATGCGCCAGACGCGGGTCGAGCGCATCACGCAAACCGTCCCCCAACAGGTTGAAGGCAAGTACGGTGAGCATGATAGCCGCGCCAGGGTAAAAAACCAGGTGCGGGGCGGTGAAAACCTGGTTGCGCTCCGAGCCGAGCATGGAACCCCATTCCGGGGTGGGGGGTTGCGCTCCCAAACCGAGAAAGGAGAGGGCGGCGGCATCTAAAATGGCGGTGGCGATGCCCAAAGTGCCTTGTACGATGAGGGGGGTGAGGGCGTTGGGAAGGATGCGGCGGAACAAAATCTCCAGATGGTTGCCGCCCAGGGCGCGGGTGGCTGAGACGTAATCCATCTCTCGCACCGAGAGAACGCTGGCGCGGACAACGCGGGCATACGCGGGGATGGAGACAATCCCGATGGCGAGCAGGGCATTAATCAAGCCCGGTCCCAGCACGGTGACGATGGCAATGGCAAGCAGGAGGGAGGGGAAAGCCAGCAACACGTCCATTAACCGCATGATGAGGTTATCTACCCAACCGCCGAAGTAACCGCTTACTGCGCCCAATGCCGTGCCGATGACGATGGCAAAGATGACGGTGGAAAAGCCGACCATGAGGCTGAGGCGGGTTCCGAATAGCAGGCGGCTAAACTGGTCGCGGACGTTGCCATCTAATCCCATGATGTGTTGGGGCTGGTCTGTTGGGCAGCCCAGCAGGTGAATGCAGGGCGATTGACGCATTTTTACATCTTCCACGCCCAGCAGCACCTGACCGGGGTCGTAGGGGGCAAGGAGGGGGGCAAACAGGGCGATGAAGATGAGGGCGAGGACGATGCCCAGCCCCACCATTGCCGACTTGCGGCGGAAGAGTCGCCGCCAGGTGATGCGCCACAGGCTGACGGACTGTAGGGAGAGTTCCGCCGCTTTGGCGGGGGTGGGTTGGGAGGTGGGTTGTGGATGGGTCATGGG
>DYNS01000090.1 GCA_020720965.1 Anaerolinea sp.
CCCAGCAAAATCAACTCTGGGTTAAACAGGTTCACCACGTTCACCAGCGCCATCCCCAGGTAATGAGCGCGCTCTTCCAGCATCAGGCGCACCTTCTCATCACCATCCCTTGCCGCCATAAAAACCCGCTCAATGGGCTGCACATCGCGCCTCTCGCGCCCATACTGCGCCATCAAACCGGCCGGGTTTTGGCGGGCAATCTCATCCGCCTGACGCACAATCACCGCCTCGGAAACAAGGGTTTCGAGACAGCCATAATTGCCGCAGTGACACAAATCCCCGCCGCGCATGAGCATAATGGTATGACCAATTTCGCCTGCGCCCATGGCATTGCCCCGATACACCTCGCCCTTAAAAGTAAGCCCTGCGCCCACCCCCACCCTGCCATACACAAACACAAGCGAGTTGCTATTGCGCCCCGCCCCAAAAAAAGTTTCGCCAATTGCCATCGTGCGGACGTTGTTATCTACCACCACTGGAAGCCCCAGGCGCTGCCCCAAAAAATCTCGCAGGGGAACATTGCGCCAATTCAGATTGGTGGAAAGGAGATTCACCCCCGCCTGAAAATCTACCAACCCCGAAGCGCCCACGCCTACGCCCAAAATCTTCTCGCGTTCCGCCCCGCTGTCCGCAATCACCGCCTCGATGCGCTCCACAATCCGATTCAGCACCTGCTCGGCGGGCAAGGCAACTTCAAACTCATTCTTCTCACTGAACAAAATCTCGTTCTTCAGGTTGGTCAACGCCAACCGAAAGGTTCCCACCCCAATATGCACTCCCAGCACCAGGCGGGCATTGGGCTGCAAACAAATGCCCGTGCGTGGGCGACCGACCGGGCGCGATTCGCCTTCGGCGGCAGGCAAATCTGCCTCGCAGGTTTCGCCCACAATCCCCTGCCCCATCAACTCCGAAACCAGGTTCGTCATGGTCGTGTTGGAAAGGTTGGTGCGCTCCGCCAACTGCACCCGCGAAAGGCTCGGCTCGTTGAGCAGGCTAAACAAAACCGCCTGCAAATTATGGGCTTTCACCTTGTTGATGTTGCTGCCTGAAAGGTGTTGTGGCTTCATTTTCTCTCCGGGGTAATTATTTTTTCATCTGTAAAAAATAATTACCCCGATTATAACCATCCCCCGCAAGAAGTCAAGCGCGGAATTAAACCTCCTGCAACCTTTGCGCCAGCCAGGAGGCGGCTTCCATCATCGAAGGTCCATCGTGAATCAGGTTGTGTGCGGGAGAAACGTCTGCCTGAATGGCGCGGAAGTTCCAGCCGCGCTCGCGCTGCAAATCGGATGCCTGCACCGGGTATTCCGGCTCGGAAAAGCAGAGAAAAACATCCGGCTGGCGGCGTTCTACTTCGGCAAGGTCTAACTCCAGGTAGCCGGAGGCGACATCTGCGAAGATGTTTTCTGCCCCGGCAGCGTGCAGAATGTCTTGCACAAAGGTCAGCCCGCCTGCCATGCGAACATGCCTGCCGAACCATAATTCGGCATAGATGCGCGGCTTGGGCTGGGGGGCGGCTGCCGAAAGGCGGAGGAAGTGCTCGTTCCAGCGCTGCGCCAGGGCGCGGGCGGCAAGCATCTCGCCGGTGAGAGCGCCGAGCGCGGTCAGGTTTTCTAAAATGCCGTGCAGGCTGTTGGGCAGGGGCAAGGCGTAAACCGGAAAACCGGATTGATGCAGTTTTTGGGCAAGGGTACGCTGAATGCCAGTATTGAGGAGGAGTAAATCCGGTTGCAGGGCACGGATTTGGTCGGCATCGACTTTGAGATAGTCGCCTACGGTGGGGGCGGCGAGCTGGGGAACGTAACGCGGACAATAGGCAGAGATGCCAACGATGCGGTCTTGCAAGCCGAGGGAAACAAGGCTTTCGGTAAGCCCGGCGGCAAGCGAGATGATGCGGCGCGGGCGGGGGGCAAGGGTGGCGTAGTCGCCGAGGGGGTCGCAGTAGATTTTCATGGTGTTTTTTGGGGAGGATAGGTTGGGGTAAGTGTATCACCCTCGGTTTTGGAATTGGCGGTTGACAAAGGGTCAATCTGCGGTAAAATACCATCCGCTCAAGCCGAAGTGGCGGAACTGGCAGACGCGCTACGTTCAGGGCGTAGTTCTCGTAAGGGAGTGAGGGTTCAAATCCCTCCTTCGGCACAGCAAAAAGACCTCGCAAACGCGGGGTCTTTTTGTATTTTCGGGCGGGGGATGTATTTTTGTGAAAATTGGTACAACAAAAAAGAGCAAAATTAAGGTAAGATTAATGCGTCTGTAACAAGACAAAGTAAGTCTTATTTTGCAAATTACACCCAGGAGGTGCTGCCGGAAAATCCGCCCCGGTTTGTTGTTTGGTTCTGCTTTTAGATGAAGTTTACTTGAATCCCATTCAGGAGAATGCACCATGCAAAAACGATTTTTAGTCCTAACCGGCGTATTGATGGCGCTTGCTGCGCTTCTCGCCGCCTGTGGAACCCCCGCCGCGACCCCGGTTGCCGTGATGGATGAGCCAACTGCCCAACCAACCCTCGCCGCGCCGACTGCCATTCCCCCCACCCCCACCGAAGACCCTGCCGCCGCCATTCAGCCGATTTTCGCCGCTTCTGGTCATGCGGATGCCGCTGCCGAAGCCTTTGTGCATTGGGACGGGGACGACCCGGCGGAAATTCCGGTGGATTGCGCCAAATGCCACTCTGGCGCAGGCTTTTTGGATTATGTGGCGGATGGAAAAGTGGATGCGGCGGTTGCCGCCCCAGGGGTTGCGTTTACCTGCGAAACCTGCCATAGCGATGCGGTGAAAGCCCAAACCGAGGTCACTTTCCCCTCCGGGGCTGTCATCAGCGCGGAAAAGGCTGGGGCTTCGCTCACCTGTCTCAATTGTCACCAGGGACGGGAGTCTAAGGTCTCGGTGGATGCGAAACTGGCGAAGTTTGGAGAGGAACTGGACCCGGATGCTGTCCCCACTCCTTATACGGATACCAACGGACGTGAGATTAAACTCGGCTTTAGCAATATCCATTACTACGCCGCCGCCGTCACTCTGTATGGCGCGGAAGTTCGAGGCGGGTATGAATATGACGGTAAATCTTACGATGTAAAGAATGCCCATGTGGATATGGCAAATTCCTGCGTGGGGTGTCATGACCAGCACAGCCTGGAGTTGAAATTGGATACCTGCGCCGTCTGTCATGGCGAAGATGCCCAGAGCGCCGAAAGCCTGAGAGATATCCGCGAACCTTCCTCCGCGATGGATTATGACGGGGATGGCGATAAGGAAGAGGGCGTGTATTATGAAATTGCAGGCTTGCAAGAAGCCCTGCTTAAGAGTCTGAATACCTATGCCAGCGAAGTGAACGGGGATGGTCTTGTGTACAACCCTGCCGCCTACCCCTACTGGTTTGTGGATGCTGATGCCAATGGCGAAGCCGACCAGAAAGACGGCAAAAATATTGGCTACAGCAACTGGACTCCGCGCCTGCTGAAAGCCGCCTACAACTATCAGACTTCGCTTAAAGACCCTGGCGCTTTCGCGCATGGGGGCAAGTACATCATCGAATTGCTGTACGACTCCATGGAAGACCTGAACGCCGCCGAAAAGATGAACACCAAAACCGATATGAGCGCCATGCACCGCGTGGATGCCGGTCACTTTGACGGGACTGCCGAAGCCTGGCGACATTGGGATGCCGAAGAGGAGAATCCCTTCACCGTTCCGGCGGGCTGCGCCAAATGTCACAGCGCCAGCGCCCTGCCGATGGTACTCGCCGGGGAAGAAGTCCCCGCCGAGGGCGTTCCGGCAGGCAATGGGCTAATGTGCAGCACCTGCCATAACTCGCAAGATTTCCCCGCTCTGTATGCCGTGAACGAAGTGACCATGCCCTCCGGGATGACGGTTTCGTTTGGCGAGAATGACCCCTCTAACCTGTGCCTGCAATGCCATCAGGGGCGCGAGTCTAAAGCCAGCGTGGATAAAACCATCGCCTCCTTCAACCCAACCGATATGGACGCTGTGCCTGCGCCGATAGATGTAAACGGCAAAGCGACCAACCTGGGCTTCCGCAACATTCATTACTTCCCCGCCGGGGTGACGGTGTTTGGAACCCAGGCGCAGGGCGCTTATGAGTTTGACGGAAAGACCTACCAGGGGCTTACCACTCACCCCTCCAACAAATGCGCGGATTGCCATAACGTCCATGCGCTGGAACTGTTGGTGGAAGAGAAGTGTGCCATGTGTCACACCGGAGTCACCGACCCCAAGACCATCCGCATGGGCGAGGTGGATTATGACGGAGACGGCAATGTGGAAGAAGGCATGTGGGATGAAATGGAAGCCCTGCGCCTGGCGTTGTATGCCCAAATTCAGGATTATGTGAAAGCAAATGACCTGAGCGGCATTGTCTATAACCCCGCCGCTTACCCCTACTGGTTTGCGGATGCCGATGGCGATGGCGTTGCCGATAAAAACGAAGAAGGACGCAGCCTGGGCTACAGCGCCTGGACTCCGAACCTGCTCAAGGCAGCCTTCAACTTCCAGTACGTTACCAAAGACCCCGGCGCTTACACGCATAATGGCGCGTATGTCGTCCAGATTTTGATAGATTCGATAGAAATCATGGGCGGCGATACGCAGTCGTTTACGCGCCCATAAAGCAGCAGCATAAAAAACAGGTCGGGGTTTTCCCGACCTGTTTTTTGTTTACACTTCTTCTTGCTCTTCCGATTCTTCCGGCTCTTCTGGTTCGGCTTTTTCGATGTGCATGGGCATGGGCTGGTCGCCTTCGGCGTAGTCTGTGATGACGATGAGGGCATTGGTGACAGTGCTACCGGGGTTGCGCCAGCGATGTTTGAGCTGTGCTGCAAACAGCAGGCTATCCCCCGCCTGAAGGGTATAGGAACTGCCATCCACCAGGTATTCCAACTGACCGCGCAAACAGTAGATGAACTCGTGACCGGTATGAGTCAGTTGGGCGGGTCCGCTGCTTGCGCCGCTTTCCAGGGTGAGCATGAAGGGCATCACCCGCCCGCTAAATTGTTCGCCACCCAAGCCTTCCCATAGCCCACGCATAAAAGGCAGGCGGGAGCGCGCATCGCCCTTGAGAAAAACCACCCGGCGGCGAGAAGATTCCGGGCTAAAAAAGTCCGTTACCGGAACGCCGAGGGCATCCGCCAAGCGATACAAGGTGGAAACGGAGGGGGAGGTTCTGCCGCGCTCAATCATGCTCAGGGCGTTGGCAGAAAGCCCGCTCATGGTCGCCAGGGTTCGCATGGATACTTTGCGCCCCTCGCGTAATTGTCTTAGGCGATTACCTACATCTACCGAAATTGCTTCTCGTGATAAATCTGGCATGGAAACCCGTCCTAAATCTGAAATATTCGAGGCGAGTCTATCACAAATTGGATAAAACCGGGCAAATTATAAATGAGGGGCGCGCCAGGTTTTAATCCGCCTGGCGCCGGGGGGCAGAATTTTCTTCTCCCGAAACGGATACCAGCCCAGTTCCGCACGCACGGCTTGCTCTTTCAGCTCGGTGCCTCCCCACAAAACGGATGCGCCAAAAGCCCCCAGAAGGGCGGATGCCCAATCTGAAGAAATAAAAAGCGAAGCGGCGATGAGAATCAGCCCCAGCGCCAAAACATAGGGCCACCAAAGATAGCCAAAGAAACGCTCGCCCCGAATGACCCACACAAAGCCAAACCCGATGAGGAAGAGGGTTGCAACCCCCACCAAAACGCCGAAGAAGTTCATGGCTGCACCTTTTTGCCGGTCGGCTCGCGCTCCAGCCAGTGAATGGTTGTTGCGGCGGGGTATTCTGCCAGGATGCGGGCATGGCGAGGATTGAGGGGGTTTGCCGGGGCGTGACCAATCTTCACCCGTTTTTGCTGGCGCATAAATTCCAGGGCATCCCACAAGAGGGTGATTCCCCAGATGCCCAGCGCCGCCGAGACAGGTGCGGACTGCGCCCAGAGCGCCCCCGCCTGAAAGAGCAAACCTGCCAGCCCAAAAAGCGCCATCAGCGGGCGAATATCTTCGGCTTGGGCTTCCAGCCTTCTTACCATGACATGACCGCTCCAAACCCCGCTAAATGCCGCCAGGGCAGCGGCAACACCTGTCCAGTTCAAGTCCATACGCCTCCGAGGATGGTTATAGTGTCAGTTTACTGTTACAGTGTCAGTAGCGGATAGAGCCGCGCTACAGAGCGCGTATTATAAAATTTTGCCCGCCCAAAATGCAAATTCTCTCCCAATTCTTACCCGAACCTTCGTAAACCTACAGCGTAGCCTGCCCAAACTCCACTACAATCCGCCCGCTAAAAACCGCTTTGGGTTAAGGAGAACTTGCATGTTGGATATCGTCATCGTTGGCGGTGGAATTACCGGGCTTGCCGCCGCCTGGCAGTTGGAACAAACCGGTGAGGGCGTTTCGTATGCCCTGTTAGAAGCATCCCCGCGTTGGGGCGGAAAAATGAGCAGCCAAACCTTGCAGGCGGAGGGCAAAACCTTCCTGGCGGATGGAGGACCAGACACCCTCGTCACCCGCAAACCCGAAACCTGGCAGTTGGTGAACGAGTTGGGGCTACAAGAGCGGGTCATCGTCCCAGCTTCTGAAACCAAAAACATCTACGTTTTGGATAATGGCAAAATTCAGCCCATCCCTCTCAGCCCTGGGCTGTTCCTCCGTACGCCCCTGCTCACCTGGCGCGGAAGGTTGCGTCTGTTGGCGGAGCCTCTTCAGCCTGCCCGCCGGGACGAAGGCGATGAATCGCTGGCAGAGTTTGTCACCCGCCGCCTGGGTAGCGAAGCCCTGGAAAAGTTCATCGGACCGGTTTTGGGCGGCATCTACAACACCGACCCCGCCAGGCAAAGCACCCTCGTCTCCTCGCCGGTTATGCGCGAGATGGAAAAAGAAGCGGGCAGCCTGTTTGCCGCCGCTTTGGGACGCATGAGCAAACGCCGCGCCCCAGGACCGCGTTTTATTAATTTTGAAGGGGGAATGGAAGAACTACCCCAAAAGATTGCCTCCCGCCTAACTGGAACCTTGCGCTTGAACGCCCCCGTAAGCCGGATTTTCCCCACCCGCACCGGGTTTGCCGTAGAACTGGCATCCGGCGAAAGGCTGGAGGCGGCTTCCGTCATCCTCGCCACGCTGGCAAATGTCTCTGCCAACCTGCTGCAAGAAACCGCGCCGCAAAGCGCCACCCTGCTGGGTCAAATTGCCCACCAGAACATTGGCACCGCCTCACTGCTCTACCGCGAAAGCGACCTGCCTGCCAAACCGGTCATCAATGGCTTGATGATTCCGCGCCGCGAGAAGCAGCCCATAGATGCCGTTACCGTCACCTCGCGCAAACTGCCGAGCCGCTCCTACCCTGGCTACACGCTGCTGCGCGTCTTCTTCGGCGGCGCACAGCCAACCCTGGTGGAAGAGGAAGATGCCGCCCTGCTGCATACCCTGCAGGGGGCGTTAAATCGCCTGTTGGGTTTGCGGGCGCAGCCACTGGCGAGCGCCCTCTTCCGCTGGAAGCAGGGCTTTCCGCAAGCCGAGGTGGGACACCTGGAAAGAGTCGATGCCATAGAAGCCAGTCTGCCGCCGGGGGTATACCTGGCAGGCAGTTCGTATCGCGGCATCGCCGTACCCGATTGCATCCGTCAGGGGAGGGATGCCGCCCAAAAGGCGCTAAGAAGCAGCAAGAGTCGTTCCCATTCTGCCCGGTAAAGGAAAAGTGACATGCAAAATATCTCTCGTATCGTTTCTCATTTTCGGCTGGCTTTATTCCCCATCGCTTACGCCCTCAGCGGGGTGCTGATTGGCAGCACCCTGAACCGCATTATGATTGCGGATTTAGGCTATTCTGCCAGTCTGGTGGCTTTGTTCTTTGCCATTCCGCTCTTGGTTTCGCCGGTGCGGGTATGGGTGGGCTACCGCTCGGATGCGTTTCCGCTGTTGGGAAAGCGCCGCGAAACTTACATTGTCGCCGGGGCGCTGGTGTTGGGCGCGGGCGTGCTGCTGATTGTGAATCTCATCACCGGGCAGGGTTCTGGCTGGGTGTTTGCAGGGCTTGCCGTTGCCTTTTTGCTGTATGGCTTGGGACGCAACCTGAGCCACAATACTTTTCAGGCTTTGGTGGCAGAGCGGTTTGAGGGCGAGTCACGCTCACGGGCGGCGACTTTGTACGAGGTGGCGACCATGCTGGGGATGGTGATGGGCGCGGGAGTCATCAAGGGGGCGTTGAAGGTTTACGAACCGGAAGCCTTGCTAAGGGTGGCGGTGGCGGTGGCTGCGGCGGTGTTGATTCTTTCGTTTGCCGGGGTGTGGAGGCAGGAGGCGAAGAACCCCCTCCCTCTGGCACATAGGGCAAAAGAAACCAATTTTGGCGAGACTTTGCGGGCTGTGGTTTTGGCAGACCCGCAGGTGCGGCTCTTTTTTGTGATTGTGGTGCTAACTTTTGTTGGCACGCTGGCGCAAGATGTTTTGCTGGAGCCGTTTGGGGCGCTGGTGTTGGGGATGGACGTGGGTGAGACGACCGGGCTTACCCAATTTTGGGGCATTGGCGTGTTGGTTTCCATGCTGTTAAGCGGGGTTTGGCTGCTAAAGGCTTGGGGCTACATGCGGGTGATGCGCTCTGGCTTGGTGGTGGCTACGCTTTCCTTTGCGGGTCCCCTTGCCGCCGGGTTGATGGCTTCTCCGTCTTTGCTGAAGGCGGCGGTGTTTCTGATGGGGGTCGGCACCGGGCTTGCCGGCGCGGGGATGTTGAGCGGTTCTTTGGCGTTTACTTCCCGTCTGCGGGCGGGGATGTTGGTGGGGGTTTGGGGAGTGGCGAACATGACCGGGCACGCCTTTGGCTCTCTGCTGGGCGGGGTAACGGTGGATGTCGTCCGCGCCCTGACGGGTTCGGCTTTTTGGGCGTATGGCACAGTTTTTGGCATGGAAATGCTCATTTTGCTCACGGCTCTGTCGCTGACCTGGCAGGTGAGGGTCGAATCTTCGGTAGCGCGGGTGGAGGAGCGAAGTTTGGTCGCTGCCTGAGGCTAAAACCCCCTCCTGCCCTGGCAGGAGGGGGTTACCAAATTTTGAGCAGGTTATCCACCAGCAGGAAGATTGCCAGAGCCAGAAGAAACCAGGCGAATATTTTTTGCAGTTTAAGCGCAGGCAGGTAATGCGAAAGTTTTGCCCCCGCAAAAGTGCCCGCAAGCCCCGCCAGGGTGAAGGTGAGAATGACGACCCCATCCACCGACTCGCCGCCCAAATGCCCGGCAAGCCCTGCCAGGCTGTTCATCGCAATGACAATCAGGGAGGTGCCAACCGCCTCCTGCATTTGCAAGCCCACCAACATGACCAATGCGGGGACGATGAGAAAGCCGCCGCCCACCCCCAAAATGCCTGTCAGCAAGCCCACCCCTGCCCCGCTCGCCAAAACCACCCACAAAGACCGAACCTGCCGGGGCGACTCCTCCGTTTTGCGGGCAAGCATCATCGCGCCGATGAAAAACATCAGCAGGGCAAAACCTATCAGCAAAGCCGGGGCAGGCAAAAGCCTGGAAATGCCAGAGGCAAGATAAGCAACCAGCATCCCGACCCCGCCAAAGAGGGCAGCC
>DYNS01000408.1 GCA_020720965.1 Anaerolinea sp.
TCCAACCCTTGCCCGCCCCCGCTTTCAAGGTCATTGCCGACCAAAACTGGATGGAAGCCTGGAAGAGCAACTACAAGCCAATTCTCATCGGCAAGCGCCTGCTCATTTTGCCCGCCTGGTTAGAATCGCCGCACCCGGAGCGCATCGCCATCAAAATAGACCCAGGCATGGCATTTGGAACCGGCACACACCCCACAACCCAACTCTGTCTGGAAATAACCGAAAGTATTTTTGACCAACACCCCGCCCCCTACACCCCGGATGTGATAGACGTGGGCTGCGGCTCTGGCATTCTCTCGGTGGCGGCGCTTAAGCTGGGCGCACGCTTTGCTCTGGGGGTGGATATTGACGAAGCCGCCGCCCAAAACAGCCGCGAAAATGCCGAAAATAACGGAATCGCGCCCCAGTCCCTGGTCTTTGGGGTTGGCTCGGTACAGGAGGTAAAACAGGGAGATTTTCCCCTGCAACAAGCCCCTCTCGTGCTGGCAAACATCCTCGCCCCGGTTCTCATCCGTCTCTTTGATGCCGGGCTGGCAGATTTAATCGCCCCCGGCGGCGCCATCGTCCTCTCTGGCATTCTGCTGCACCAGGCAGCCGGAGTTGTGGCGGCAGGCGAGGCGCAAGGGCTGAAACTGGTGGACGAAAGGCATATTCTGGATTGGGTGGCGCTGTGGATGGAAAAGCCGCAAGCGGCTTGAGGCAAAATCCCCCCCCGTGCGAGATGGTCTAGGCAGATTTTCTAAACAGCAGCAGCAAGCGCAAATGCCCAAGACGCAGAATATCCCCGTTATTGAGGGGATATTCTTTTTCCGGCTCCAGGCGGGTTTGGTTTAGCCAGGTTCCGTTAGTGCTGTTCAAATCCATAACGGCGTAACCGGAAGAAGTTTGGAGCAGACGGGCGTGGCGGCGAGAAACCCCCAACGAGAATGCCCCATGCGGCACAAGGTCTATGACGAACCCGGCTGTGCCTTCGGCTCTGCGCCCCAGGGTGGCTTCGGTTTCGTTAAAGATGGTGATGCGGGTCGTATCTTCCAAATAAATGCCCATGCCCTGCGCCGGGACGAGGGAGTCGACAAAAAGGCTGGATTTGCCGCCTTTGTACTCTTGCACATCTTCCAATTTGTTGGTGCTAAACGTCTCCTGCGGCGGACCTTGCAATGCCGCGCCGCAAAACTGACAAATAAGCGCCCCCGGTTTATTGCGTAATTTGCACTTGGAACAGGTTTCGGCAGAAGTGGTTGGCACAGGAATCACCTTTGCCCAATCTTACTACATCGCCCCAAAATGTGATGCAACTGGCAGGCTCGCGCCGCCTGCGGGCGGGGTGAATTATGCTATCATACAGTCTGTCTTTCCCCAAAAAACTGCAAACCTGAGAAAAAACTATGACCCAAGCGCTTTACCGTAAATGGCGACCCTTACTGTGGGATGAAGTTGTGTCCCAGGAACATATTGTCCAGACCCTTAAAAACGCGGTGGCGGGCAACCGGGTTGCCCATGCTTACCTGTTCAGCGGTCCGCGTGGCACAGGCAAAACAACCGCCGCCCGTTTGCTGGCAAAAGCCGTCAACTGCCTGCACCCGGAGGTGGGCAAACGACCCTGCAACGAGTGCGCTCACTGCAAGGCGGTGAACGAAAACCGGTTTATGGATTTAATAGAAATAGACGCCGCTTCTAACACCTCGGTGGAAGATGTGCGCGACCTGCGCGACAAGATTAATTTTTCTCCCTCTCAGGGCGGGTATAAGGTTTACATCATAGACGAAGTACACATGCTCTCCACCGCCGCCTTTAACGCCCTGCTCAAAACCCTGGAAGAGCCGCCTCCCCACGCCATCTTCATCCTCGCCACCACCGAAATCCACAAAATCCCTGCCACCGTGCTTTCGCGCTGTCAGCGGCACGAGTTTCGGCGGGTTCCCCTGGGAGAAATTACCCGCCGCCTGACGGAGATTTGCGCCGCCGAAAAGATAGACTTCGACCCGGAAGCCCTTACCCTGGTAGCCCGGCAGGCTTCCGGCGGGTTGAGGGATGCCATCTCCCTGCTAGACCAGTTATCCTCCACCGGAGAAAAGATTAGCCTGGCGCTGGCGCAAACCGTGCTTGGGACAGCGACCAGCCAGTCCGTCATTGCGATTGTGCAGGCGCTGATAGACGATGCCCCCGGCGCAGGCTTGGACGAAATTCACCGCGCTTTGGATGGCGGCGCAGACGCTCGCGCCCTGGCTCGCCAAATGGTGGAATATTTGCGAAACCTGATGCTGATTCAGATGGGGAATGCCGACCAGTTGGAGGTGACGGCGGATGTCCGCGCCAGGATGCAAGCGCATGCCCAAACCCTGGCTTCTGCCCAGGTGTTAAGGATGATGCGCGCCTTCAACGCCGCCGCAACCGACCCTCGCGGCGGTTGGTCTCCCTCCCTGGGGCTGGAGTTGGCGTTTGCAGAGATGCTGGAAAAGCCCTCCGCGCCGGATGCAG
>DYNS01000091.1 GCA_020720965.1 Anaerolinea sp.
CGCGCTGTTTTGCCACCCATTTGGCAGTTGCCTCCGGGTAAAACTGACCGTTAAAAACCAGCACCACTTGCGGGTTTACCGCCTCCAAAAATTGCTCAAACTGCCGGGCAACCCCAAACGCGGAGGCGATGTAAGCGCGATAAAGAGTCAGGGTGGGGGCATCTTCCAGCAGGTGATGTCGGCGTAAAATCCAGCGCAGGGCGGGCAAAACCAATTGCCCCAGCGGAATCTCATCCCAGGTGAAATCTTGCAGGGTTGCCAGGTCTGTGCCTTGCAGGGCGGCATTTAACCCTGCCTGCGGCTGAAAGGTGAACCAGGTGGGGGCGGGGTCTGCAAAAGAGTAGAGAGTCTTTGTCTGAAACACACAAGAGCGGCAGGGCGGCGGTTGGGATGGATTCTCCCGGTTGGTGCCGAGGACGCAGGGGCGCAAGCCTTGGTGGCAGGCAAAATAGGCAACCGGCACGCCGTTAAGGCGCAGCCCCCAGGAGGTGAGCAGGTGAAACGCAGAATTCCACGAAAAATCGTCCAGCCCGCTGGAGACTTTGAAGAAAGCCACCGGGCGCATCCCTGCCTGGGGCGGGGGAGCGGCTTGGGCAACCCGCCTCGCCATGAGGGCGATTTTGGCGTTATTGCCGAGCCTCGCGGCGCGGCGATGCAGGTTGGGGGGCAGGTGGATTTTCATGGCAGGGGGGTGATTCGCAGGACAAGCACGGAACTGTTACGCGCCGAGTAGAGGGTTTCGTACCAGCCTTGTTCCATGCCCGGTTCAACTAACGCCCAAATGTGGCGGTTCATGGTGGTAAGGGTTGAGTCAACCCAAATGGCTTGCACCTGGCTTTGCAACAACTGCTCGCGCAACTCCTGCGCCGAGGCGGCGGAGGAGAAGTCGTTGGCATCCACAATGTCCATCCGCGCTGCCCAGGCTGCCCCCGGCGCTCCTGCCATTATCAATGTTCCGGCGGGGAATTGCTCTGTTAGCAGCAAAATTCCCTGTTCTTCGGCGTTTTGGGCGGGGTTTTGCAGGCTGGGCGGCTGATACGTTCTCGCCAACAGGATGCCCAGGGTTAGCAAGAGCAGCAAGCCCTTTCCCTCCCCGGCGCGGGTGAAGAACAATAGCCAGGTGAAGAGCAAAAGCAGGGCTAAGACAAAAAATACATACACCAGGTTAGAGTCGCTGAGCCAAAACCAGAGTATGCCCCCACCCAGCAAAGCAGACCAAGCCCAAACGGCTTTGGGGTGGGCAAAGGATTGCACAAAGTACACTGCTCCCAATGCGGTAAGCAGGTAGGGCACAAAAAACGATAATTGAAAATAGCCGGGGCGGAAGAAGGTAAGGAAATAAGTCCCTAAATACAAAACCCAGGGCGAAGCCAGCAGAAACAAGCCAAAGCGCCGCTTTTTTATCAGTGCAAGGATGCCCAAGGGCGCAAAAAAGAGCAAGAGTGGCGCGGTGCGTTTGCCAAACATGGTGTAGAGCATTTCTGGCAGGGCGCTTAACTGCTTCAGCAGGCGAGCCTGATAGGCTGACGGGTTACGCAGGATGGCGCGAAAAACCGAAGCGTTATTTTCTTCCGGGGTTCCATACAGGGCGTGGGCATCGGCAACCGCGCATTTGAGCGGGTTTTGCCCACATTGGGCGTTCTTCAGGTAATCTTGCTCGTAGATGAAGTATTGTCCCTGCTGAAAGGCGGCGTAAGAGCGTTCTGTTGTGCCGGGGCGGAAGTTGCCGGTGAGAAAACCATACGCGACCTGATACCCGCCCACTATCAGCGCAAAGGGTAGGAGAACTGCCAGCCAGTTGGCGCGGGTGTGCAGGCGGAAAATTGTCTGATGAGCAAGGAGAGCCAGGGTAAACAACCCAAAAATGACCAATCCATCGTTGCGGGTGAGGGCGGAAAGCCCAAGCAAGGCAGATGCCCAGGCGAGATGCCTGGGTTGCGGGTTCTCGTAAAAGCGGAGGACTTGCCCAAACGCCAATGCCGAAAGCCCGGCAAAGAGAGCGTCGCTGGAGTTAATCAGGATGTCGGTTGTAATGGGGAAGATGAAAAGCGCCGCCACTGCCGCCCAAACGGGGAAGATGCCGGTAGTTTGTTCTTCCGTTTTTTGCCCCATCCGCTGCTCAATCTTTTGCAGGTTAAGCCCTGCGGCGAAAGTTCCCCACCAGAGCAGGCTGAAGTTGAGAAAATGCCCCCAGGAAGCCAGGGCGTTCATCCATAACGGGTTTTGCGCATGAAAAAGGTAGAGAATGGCGTACAATGCCGCAACCAGGGGGTTTTGCGCCAGAGCCGGAAACTGCCCCTCGCTCGCCAACATTCGCCCCAGGTTGATGTAAATGGCTTCATCTTGCAGGTTAATGCCGCGCATGGAGAGGGTGAAATTATCCCACAGCAAAAAAACTTGCAAGGCGAACAAAACTGCGCCTGCCAGCCACCATCGTTTGGGGGTTTGCATAGGTTTACCAGTCGTTGTTTTCTTCGTAGCCCAGCCGAATCAACAAATCGCCCGCCATTTCTTTGAAGAGGGCTTTATGCTCCGGCTGGAAGTATTTCTTCCATTCCCCGGTTTTGCCAGAGCGGAAGGTTTTGGAGCGTTTGGGCTGCACCGTTTCGGTGAGGATTTGCAAGGCTTGGGCGCGGGATTTGTGGGGAAGGCTGTAGCCGCTTTCTTCCAGCCGCCCCAGCATGGCGCTTAGGCTTTCGGTTTGTTTGTGGAGCAGGTCTTCAAAGCGCAGGCAGTGAACTTGCGGCTTTTCCAGCCATTCAAACACGCCTTCGTAGCGTTTTTTCACGTCCACCATGTAGAGCCCATCCCGGTCAATGCCGGTGATGGCGACTTTGAGACGCTCGTTAAAGTCGGAAAGCGCCTGATAGTATTCGTGCATCCCGTGACCCTCGTGCATGTCGGTTGCGTAAAAAACATGGGAGATGAGCATGTCACGCGGGTCACGGTATAGGAAGTAGTTCACCCGCCCCGGCGCAAGCAGAACTTGCAGATTTTCCGGGGTGGCATCTACATAACCCCAACCGATGACCCCAGCCGGGATTTTTTGGAGACTTTCCGCCACCTGAGCCGGATTCCAGCGCCCGCCCTCTTTTTTTACCGTCCGAATCGGTTCGGTCTGGACGTAGGCGTAGGGGGCTATCTGACAAAACCCGTTCAGAATTTGCGTTAACAGATGGGAGCCGCTTTTGGGCTTGGCATTGCCAAAGATGGGCGGGGCTTCGCCAAACCCCAGCCGCTTCCAGCGCCAGGCGGATTGCAGGTATTTGGCTATGGGGCGGACGAGATGGTAAAGGGACATGGTTGGGGTCGTTGGGCGTTTTTGGGTGATGGGTTAGGATGAGGAAGTGACCCGGCGTAATTTTTTGCGGGAGGACATTTCGCTGGCGTAGACCTTTTTTACGCCGTCTCCCATTGCCTGCTCGGTGACGCGGATGTACTTGACGAGTTTTTCAAACCCGCCCGGCTCCACCGATGCCGCCTGGTCGCTGCCCCACATGGCGCGGTCCAGGGTAAAGTGCCTTTCCACAGAGCAAGCGCCTAAAGCCACTGCCACTGCCGAGGGCACAAGCCCCACTTCGTGACCAGAGTAGCCAATGGGGTTGTTGGGAAATTCGCGGCGCAGGGTTTCTATCATCCGCAGGTTTAATTCTTCCGGGTCGCAGGGGTAGGCGCTGGTTGTGTGCATAATGAGCAGGTTTTCCAGCCCAACCGCCTCCATCCCCTGGCGAATTTCCTCCATGGTGGACATGCCGGTAGAGACGAGGACGGGTTTGCCCGTTTTGCGGACGTGGCGCAGCAGGTTATGGTCGGTGAGCGAGGCAGAGGGGATTTTGTAGGCGGGGGTGTTAAAGGTTTCCATAAAATCCACCGATTGCTCATCCCAAACTGAGACGAACCAATCAATCCCGGCTTCGCGGCAGGTGCGGTCAATTTCTTGGTAGGCTTCCCGGTCAAATTCCACTTTGTAGCGGTAATCGAGGTAGGAGATGTAGCCCCAAGGGGTTTCGCGCATCTGTTTTTGTTGTTCTGGCGGGGTGCAGACTTCCGGGGTGCGCTTCTGAAATTTAACGGCATCCGCTCCGGCATGGGCAGCGGCTCGAATCATTTCCTGGGCAACTTGCAAATCACCGTTGTGGTTAATGCCAATTTCGGCGATGACGTAGGCGGGGTGTCCATCCCCCACCAATCGATTTCCGATCTTTATTTCACGAGTCATATTTTCTCCTGTAGGGTATTCGGTTGTAAAGAACGAGGGAGAGAAAAGAGACCAGAGATAAGAGAATAGAGACTAGTCTCCTACTCTCTACTCCCTATTCTCTACTCTTCAAAATCATCTCGCACACCTCGCGCACAGCGCCGTAGCCGCCGGGCTTTTGGGTAACGTAGTCGGCGGCGCGCAGGACTTCCGGCACGGCATCCGCCACTGCCACCGCCCAACCCGCCACCGGGAAGCAAGGCAGGTCGTTCAGGTCGTTGCCCACGTAGGCAACCCGCGCCGGGTCTATTTTACGCTCTGCCAGCAAATTTTGCAGCGCCTTGCCCTTGTCCTCCAGCCCAACGCCATGAATGGCTTGCACCCGCAATTTCTTGGCGCGTGCCGCCACTACCGGGTTCACCTCGGAGGATAGAATGACAATCTCCACGCCTGCCTGGCGCATCTTGCTAAAAATAAGACCATCCAGGCGGCTAGCGGCAACCATCTCTTGCCCGGTTTCCAACACCCAAACGCGGTTATCGGTTAGAACGCCGTCAAAATCCAGCACGAGCAGGTCAATGGGGTTGGGCATGGGGCGGCGGGCGCGGGCGGGCAGCGCCATCTTCAGGTTGCCAAAGGCAGCCAGCCACTCGGCGCGAACCCAATCGCGCAGGTTATCCAGGTCCACCGTAAAATCCGGGTCAATCAGCGCCGGGTAAATGGTTTTACCGCTCATCGAGCCGCCCCAAATGGCGGCGGGGCGAATGGCATCGATATGCCCGGTTTGCCAAAAGACATCCGGCAGAATCTGACGAGGGGCGTTATACGGCTCCTCGATTCCCTCCACCGTGAGCAGATTCTGCATGGGAGCCTGCGCCCCTTGGGGCAGTCTCCACATCTTATGCGGGTTCTGCCCTGCCGGAACAACTCCCCGCACCGAGTCGGCATCTGGGTGCTGAAGCAGAAGCTGCACCGCTTCGTCCACCAACCCCTGGGGGCGAATGGGCGAGGTGGGGCGCAGTTGCACGACGACATCGGGACGGTAGCCTTCGTTTTTCTCCAACCATTCCAGCGCGTGAAGAAAAACCGGCAGGTCGGTTGTCTTATCCTGAGCAAATTCGGCGGGGCGCAAAAAGGGCGTTTCTGCGCCCCAAAGGCGGGCAACAGCGGCAATTTCTTCGTCATCCGTGCTGACCAGGATGCGGGTAACGCTTTGCGCCTGTTGGGCGGCGGCGATGCTCCAGGCGATGAGGGGCGCGCCGTAAAAGTCGCGGATGTTCTTGCGCGGAATTCCTTTGGAGCCGCCGCGCGCGGGGATAATGGCTAAGACTTCGGTCATGGTATCTCCACTCCTTACCACGCTGTCCAGCCGCCATCTACGACCACATTATTGCCGGTCATGTAAGAGGAGGCTTCGGAGGCGAGGAAGAGCAGAGCGCCGTTCATTTCGTCTTTGTGCGCCATGCGCCCCAAAATGGTTTTGGCGGCGTAGTTGGCGGAGAAGGTTTCATCGTGTCCGTTAAAAACCCCGCCGGGGGTTAGCATATTCACGCGGATTTCCGTTCCCATGTAGTAGGCGGCGAGGTATTTTGTAAAACCGACAATTCCGGCTTTGGTTACGGTGTAATAAACGGGTTTGAAGGCGGGCTGAGAGCCATCCGCTTTGCGGTAGATGCGTTGGTCGGGTCCATTTAGCCCGTAGGTGGAGCAGATGTTGATGATGCTGCCTTTTTTGCCCTGCGAAGCAGACAGCATGGGCTGCACGCAAGCCTGGGTGACGAGAAAGGTTCCGGTGAGGTTCACGTTGAGGGCGGCGTTCCACTGTTCCAGCGGGTAATCTTCAAATTTGCCGGGGGTGATGCCTTTGGCGAGAGCGTCCGGGTCAAATTTGGGGTCGAGGGCGGCGCTGTTGACGAGGATGTCCAGCCGCCCGTAGGCATGTAGCGCAGCCTGAACCATTTCCTGCACGGACTGCGGGTCGGTGATGTTGGCAGGCGCGGCGAGGGCGCGGTAGCCCTGCCCGGTCAGGTCGGCGGCGAGGGCGGCGCATTTTTCGGCGTTGAGGTCTACAATGACAACGGCGGCTCCGGCTTCTGCCAGGGTGCGGCAGAATTCCGCGCCGAGCAAGCCAATGCCGCCGGTGACAACGGCTACTTTTCCGGTGAGGTCAAATTTTTGTTGGATGGTCATAGGTTTCCGAGGGGTGGGAGAGAGGGATGGGGAGTTTTCAGGGCGCTATCGCGCCGAGCAGGGTATCACCCTGAGCGCGAACCAGGGTAGGGATTGCTTCCAGCAGGCTGGGGTCGCCGATGATTTTGACGAGGTCGGGCACATCGAAGAGGGCTATCACTGCTTCTCCGGCGCGGACTTGCTCCAGCATGGTTGCCAGGCTTTGGGCGTATCCGCTGCGCGGTTGGCGGGTAACCGGGTTAATGGCGCTGTCTATCATCCGGCTTGCCCGCCCGGTGACGAGGTACACGGCGGCGGGGCTGTTGGTGTAGATGCGCGTTTCTGAGGGCAGGGTTTGCAGGGCTTGCATAACCGGGGCTTGCCGCCAACGCCACGAGGCATAGCCTGCTCCGCCCGTCTCGCGCAGGGTTGGGACGGTTTGCGTCCAGCCCCACAGGCTGCCCGTCAGCGCCAGGGCTGTCAGGGTCAGCGCCGCGCCTTGCGCCCAGCGATTTTTGCGCTGCCAAAGCCAGCCCAGCCCGGCAACCAGGAGCATATTCCAACTCAGGTACAACGGAGCGAGAATCCGTGCCGAAAGCGGGGTGCTGGCATCGAAAAAAGTCAGCGAAACGGCGACCGCCGCCGCATAGCCCAACAGATACGCGCTCCAGAGCCAGGTAAGCCCCAGTTTTTTTTGCGTCAGGGCTTGCCACAAGAGCCAGCCAGCTAAAATGAACGCGCCTAAAAGGAGTAGAGCGGGCAAGAGAATCTCCTGCTTAAAAAGCCAGGTTTGCCAGGAAGGGAGGGGCAGGGCGAACTGCGCGAGGGAGTATAACCCGTCTCGGAGGGTTTTTGCCTGAATGGGGTGATAGTACAGCCCGCGATTGGTAAGATTTCCCGCCACGAGGGCGTTTCTCGCCGCCCAAGCCGCCGCCGGGAGCGCCCCGCCCAGCAGGAAGGCGAGGGTCTCTTGCAGGCGTTTGCGCCAGGGGTTGGGCTGTAAGAGCCAAAAGGCAGGCAATGCCGCAAACAACGCCAGCCCAGAGTAGCGGGTGAGCAGGGTCAGCCCGGCAAACAGCCCGCCGAGGGCTATCCATCTCTCGCGCCGGGCGGGCAGGCGATTCGCCGCATCCGTCAGCAGCAGAGTCAACAGGCTGAGGCTGAAGAAGAGGGTTTCGCTCATTACATAGGTTTGGGGGATGAATAACTGCTCTCCAAAGATAAACAAAGCCGCCGCCAGTAAGGGTTCTGGCAGGCGGCGGCTGTTGCGCCACGCTAATGCACCAACGAGCAGGGCGTTGAGCGGGACGAGGAGCAGGTGCAGGGCGCGGGCGGCGCGATAAGCGTCTAAGCCTGTGAGGGCGGAGAGGGCTGCCAGGGAGAGGGAATAAAAGGGCGGGTAGTGCGTAATCGGCTCCAGCGGGGGTTCCAGCCACAGGTCGCTGTAACCTGTTCCCGCCAGTAAAGAACGCGCTCCAGCCAGGTATGCCGCCGAGTCGTTCATCAGCCCCAAGCCAGCGGGGGTGACGTACCACAACGTCACCCCCGCGAGGAGGCAGAGCAAGAGTAAGGGGAAGAGAAGGCGGCGCGGCAAGGGGTTACTCGCCCAGCAGGTAGCCTTCTTCCAGCAGATATGCCACAACTTTGCGGGCGTTTTCTTCCGGGCTGACGCCGTAGCCTTGCAGGGTAATCTCCGGGTCGATGGGCGGTTCGTAGGGGTCGTCTATGCCGGTGAAGCCCATTGGTTTGCCGTCCGCCAGGGATTGGCGGGCTTTGGCGTATAAGCCTTTTACGTCCCGTTGTTCGCAGACTTCTACCGGGGTGTCCATAAAGACTTCGATGAAGTTTTCGCCCACAAATTTGCGGGCTTCTTCGCGCGCGGCGCGGTAGGGGCTAATGGCGGCGCAAATGACTGCGCCGCCGTGCCGGGCGATTTCTCCTGCCACGAAGCCAATCCGCAGAATGTTGGTGTCGCGGTCTTCTTTGCTGAATCCTAGTCCCTTGCTGAGATGGGTGCGGACGACATCGCCATCCAATACGGTGGCTTCGCGTCCGTGTTCCAGCATTAGTTCGGTGAGAATTTGGCTGGTTGCGCTTTTGCCTGCACCGCTTAACCCGGTGAACCACAGGCAGAAGCCTTGTTTGTGACGGGGCGGGTAGCTTTGGCGCAAAATTTCGGCGGTTTCGGGGCGGGTGAACCATTCTGGCAGGAGTTTGCCTTTTGCCAGGTAGTCATCGCGGACTTGGGTGCCGGAGATGTTAAGGGTGCGTGCCCCAGCAGGGATGTCTTTTTGTTCCACGTAGCGGTCTTCGTCTGGCAGGTACACCAGCATTTCAAACGGAACCATCTTTACGCCCAGTTCGGCTTCGTGTTGGGTCATCAGGGTCTGAGCGTCATAAGGTCCGTAGAAGGGTTTTCCGGCGCTGTCGTTGCCGGGTCCGGCATGGTCGCGCCCCACAATAAAGTGGTTGGCGCCATGGTTGCGGCGGACAATGGCGTGCAGGATGGCTTCTTTGGGTCCTGCCATTCGCATTGCCAGGGGCAAGAGGCTTAGCAGGGTGCTATCTTTGTCGTAGTAGTTTTCTACCAGGGCTTTGTAGGTGCGGGTGCGGGTGTAGTGGTCAACATCGCCGGGTTTGGTCATGCCGACAACCGGGTGAACAATCAGCGAGCCTTGCACAGCAGCGGCGGCGCGTTTGGTCAGCTCTTCGTGAATGCGGTGCAGAGGGTTGCGGGTTTGGAAGGCGACTACGTTATCGTTGCCGAGGGCTTCCAGTTTTTCGCGTACCTGTGCGGGGGTGTGACGTAAATCCACAAAGTCGTGGTATTTTGGCAGGTTCAACACCTTTAGCGGTCCGCTAATGCAGACCTTGCCCCAACGGGTCATTTCCGAGACCATCGGGTGTTTCGAGTCGGTTGTGCCGTAGGCGAGAGCGGCTTCTTTTTCTGCGTCCCAGTGATACACCTCATCCAGGGTCAGGATGGCGATGACATCGTTGTTGGCGTTACGCAGCACCACATCTTCGCCAACGGTGGGCAGTTCCTTCGGGTCGGCGGTGAGGGTGATGGGCAGGGGGAAGAGGGGGCCATCCGCCAGGCGCATTTCGCGCAG
>DYNS01000409.1 GCA_020720965.1 Anaerolinea sp.
CTCCCCCGAAGAACGCGCCCGCCGCCGCCACACCGAAATTTTGGAGCGGGGCGGTCTCGCCGCTTATGAAGACGTGCTGGAAAAAGTGCGCCAAAGAGACGAAATCGACTCCAACCGCGCCGTAGCCCCCCTCAAACCCGCCCCGGATGCCATCCTGCTCGACTCGGACAAGATGAGCGCCGATGAAGTCTTTGCCCAAGCCCTCGCCCTGTGCAAACCTTAACCCCCTACCGCCCGCCCTTGCAAAACCGCCTTGCCCGCGCCTTTCTGCGCCCGGTCTTTCGCGGTTTGTTTCACCTGTTGGCGCGGGTGGAGGTGCAGGGGCTGCAAAATGTTCCACGCGGCAGCGCCTACATCGCCGCCTTTAACCACGTCTCGGTCTTCGACCCTCCCTTTGTCCTCGCCTTTTGGCAGGAAGATATCGAAATCCTGGGCGCTTCCGATATTTGGGAGCGCGCCGCTTTTGGGCAAAACATCCTCGTGCGGCTTTTCGGCGGCATCCCTGTCCATCGCGGCGAATTTGACCGCGCCGCCCTGCAAAAAACAGCCTCCGTCCTGCGCGGGGGCAGCCCTCTGCTGCTCGCCCCGGAAGGCGGGCGAACCCATCAGCCCGCCATGCGAAAAGCCCTGCCAGGGATTGCTCACCTGGTGGAAGAAACCGGAGCGCCGGTTGTGCCGGTAGGCGTTTCGGGCACGAGTGACGACTTTTTTAAGAAAGCCCTGGCAGGCAGCAAACCCACCCTGCGCCTTCACATTGGCAAACCTTTGCAACTGCCGCCCCTCACCGGCAAAGGAGAAGCCCGCCGCCGCGCCCGCCAAGCAAACACAGACCTGGTTATGACGCAAATCGCCGGGCTTTTACCGCCAGAATATGGGGGCTATTACGCTAAGGCGGGGGCAGGACTCCCCTCTTGAGGCACAGCAAACCCTTAAGGTACGCGCCTTCGGGGAAGTGCAGCGAGACGGGATGGTCGCCGCCCTGCGCCAAATGCCCCACAATTTGGGCATCTGCCCCGGCATCCAACGCCGCCGAAGCCACAATCTTCTGAAACAAAGCGGCATCTATGCCGCCAGAACAAGAAAAAGTAACCAAAAAACCGCCTGGGCGCAGCAACTTAAACGCCAGGCGGTTTATATCTTTATAGCCTCGCGCTGCTTTTTCTGCCTGGGCGGCAGTGGGGGCAAATTTGGGCGGGTCCAGGATGATTAAATCCCAACTTCGATTCTGGTCCCGAAACTTTCGCAGCGCGACAAAAACATCCGCTTCCAACCATTCCAACCCATTGGCTTGTAAACCGTTTAATGCGGCATTTTCCTGCCCCAAAGCCAGCGCCTCCGCCGAAGAATCGACCGATAAAACGCTTTTTGCTCCGCCCCGCGCCGCGTGCAGGCTAAAGCCGCCGCTGTACGAGAAGCAGTTCAGAGTCTCCCGCCCTTGCGCCAGTTCCGCCACCAGGTGACGGTTGGCACGCTGGTCCAGGTAGAAGCCGGTCTTATGTCCGTTGGCGAGGTCCACCCAAAACTTTAAGCCGTATTCCTGCATTTGCAGGCGGGGGCTGGGCAGGCTGCCGCGCAGAATGCCGGTGCGGGGGGCTAACCCTTCCAATTCCCGCACATCTGCATCGGAACGCTCGTAAAGGACGGAGGCGCCGGTTTCTTCTTGCAGCAAGTCTGCCAGGGTTTCGCGCCAATATTCCGCCCCGGCGGTGAGGGCTTGCAGGACGAGTACCTCGCCATAACGGTCTACGACCAAGCCCGGCAGGTTATCGGATTCGGCGTGGACGAGGCGGAGGGAATCGGTGACGGCGGACAGGTTGAGGCTTTGACGTTGTTCCAGCGCAGAGCGGATGCGGCGGCGGAAAAATTCCGCATCCACTTCTTCCTGTGGGTCAAAAGTCCAAACCCTGGCGCGAATTTGCGAGTTGGGTGAGTAGGCGGCGCGGGCGAGGAATTGCCCCTCGGCAGTGCGGAGGGTGATGGTTTCTCCCGGGGTGGGGTTGCCCTGAATTTGTTGCACGGCACCAGAAAAAACCCAGGGGTGACGGCGCAGGAGGGATTTTTCTCGCCCAGGTTTGAGGAGCAGGTTGGCGCTCATGGGGCTTAGATGATGCCGATTTCTTTTCCGGCTGTGCCGATGATGTCCATGGCGCGTTGGATTTCTGCGCTGTCGTGGGAGGCGAGGACGGTTGCGCGCAGGCGGGCTAAGCCTTCTGGCACGGCGGGGGAGACGACCGGGAGGACGAAGACATCGTTGCGCTGGCAGGCTTGGGTAAGGGAGTAGGCGCGTTCATCTGCGCCGCAGAGGACGGGGACGATGGCGGTGGAGGTGAGCATGGGGTCGAATCCCATGCCTTTTAGCCCGCCGATGAATTGTTGGGCGTTTTCGTTGAGTTTTTGGATGCGCCAGGGTTCATCCAAAATAACTTTGAAGGCTTCGTTGGCGGCGGCGGCTTGGGCGGGGGGCAGGGCGGCGG
>DYNS01000410.1 GCA_020720965.1 Anaerolinea sp.
GGCGTTCTTGCCGGTGCGCTGGACCTCGGTTTGGGACCGGAGATACTGCACTTCGCTGATGTTGCAGTAGAACCAGATGGGATCGAGCTGCGAAATCGTCGCCAGCAGGGTCGGCTCGCCTTTGCCCACGAGGCTGCCCACCGAAACCTGCTTGGCCCCGATCAAGCCGGCCAGCGGCGCCGTGACGTCACAATAACCGAGATCAAGCTCGGCAGACTGGACCCGGGCTTTCGCGGAGAGCAGGTTCGCCTCGCCCACGGCCACGGAGGCCACGGCGTTCTCCAAATCCTGGCGCGGGATGGCCTTCTGCTCGGCGAGCGGCGCGTAGCCGTTACGCCTTTCCCCGCCCAAAACAGCCTGCGTATCACTGGGCGGCTGGAGGTCGGGGAGATGTCCCTCGCGCCCAATCCGCGCTGGCTCAACGCCCTGCGCCGCGCCGCAGCGGAATATCTCATCCTCGGCGCAGAACCCCCTCTCAGCGCGGAAGCCTGGGCGGGGTTGCGACCCGTCACCCCTACCGGGCTGCCCATCCTGGGCTATTCCCCCCAACACGCCAACCTGCTTTTGGCGGCAGGTCACGCCATGTTGGGGCTTTCGCTGGGACCAGGCAGCGGGCAACTGCTGACGCAACTCGCCAACCGCGCCCCCACCTTTTGCGACCCAACCCCATTCCAAATTTCTGGCTAAAAATATGAACCCCACCCCTATCCCCTTTACCCCCGGCAGCCTCCTGCGCCTGCCCAACTTTCCCTCCCGGCATGTCGCCCCCCGTCATGTAGATGTGTGGCTTCCGCCCTCCTACGACCCCGCCACCCCCCTGCCCGTTCTTTACATGCACGATGGGCAAAATCTCTTCCTGCATGGCTACTCTTACGCCGGCGAACCCTGGTCCATGGAGCAAGCCGCCCTGCGCCTCCTCCACGCCGAAAAAATCCCCGGCGTAATCATCGTGGGGGTCTGGAACGATGGCGATAACCGCTGGGCAGAATACCTGCCCCAAAAAGCCACCCAAGACCCTGCCTGGCACGCCTTTGCCGCCGCGCACCCCAACCTGCCCCCCACCCAAAACCTCCTCGCCGATGCCTACCTCCGTTTTCTGGTGCAAGAACTCAAACCCTACATAGACTCGCATTACGCCACCCTGCCGGGGCGGGCGCATACCCTCGTCATGGGTTCCAGCATGGGAGGGCTTATCTCCCTTTACGCCCTCACCGAATATCCGCAGGTCTTTGGCGGCGCGGGCTGCGTCTCCACCCATTGGCCCGCCGGGGAAGATGTTCTTCTTCATTACTTTGCCCAACACCTGCCCGCCCCCGGCGAACACCGCCTGTACTTCGACTTCGGCACCGAAACCCTGGATGCCGCCTACGAGCCTCTCCAAAACAAAATGGACGCCCTCCTCCGTGCCGCCGGTTACACCGACCAAAACTGGCTCACTCGCAAATTCCCCGGCGCGGCGCACTCCGAGCCATCCTGGCGGGAGCGGGCACACATCCCCCTCGCCTTTTTGCTGGGCGTTCAGCCCTAAGGAAAAAAGATGCCCATCCACACCCTGCCCAACTTTTGGGTCATCGAAACCCAAAACAGCGCCTACGCCTTCGGGCTGGATTCTGCCGGATTTCTGGCACATGCCTACTGGGGCAAACGCCTGCCCCGCCCGCAAGACTACCCCCCCGCCCCTGTCCCTGCCCATTTCGCCTCCACCGATGGCGCCGCCCACTTTGTGCCGGAAGAATACCCCGCCTACGCGGGTGTGAAATACACCGACCCCTGCCTCAAAGCCACCTTTGCCGATGCCGTCCGGGACGTTGTCCTCGTTTATGAAGGTTTCACCCTTCTGGAAACCCCTCACCCGCAGTTGGATATTCATCTGCGAGACAGTCACTACCCTCTGCGCCTCACCCTGCACTACCGCCCCCACCACAACTACGACCTGCTGGAACGCTGGGTCACCCTTGAGAATGTAGGAGAGGAGCCAATCCTGTTGGAGCGGGCATTTTCTGCTCAATGGGCTCTCCCCCCCGGCGCCGACTACACCCTCACCCACCTCTACGGCAGGCACATAGACGAGTTCAACCTGCAAAGCGAAGCCCTTACCCAGGGCATCAAAACCATCGAAAGCCGCCGCATCATCCCCAGCCACCGCTCCGCGCCCTGGTTTCGGGTTCATCGCCATGCCAACGAAGAAAGCGGCGAGGTCTGGTTTGGCAGCCTGGCATGGAGCGGCAATTTTCGCATCAGCGCGGAAGTAACCGAATTCGCCTCCACCCGCCTCAGCGTGGGCATCAACGATTGGGATTTTGCCTGGAGCCTGCGCCCCGGCGAGCCTCTCGTCACCCCTTCCGCCCTCGGCGGCTACACCGATTCTGGGTTTGGGGCTGCCAGCCGCCACATGCACGCTTATGTTCGGGAGCAGCTTCTGCCGCATGGGCAGGCGCTTCATAAAATTTTATATAACT
>DYNS01000092.1 GCA_020720965.1 Anaerolinea sp.
CAACCGTCTCTCGCTGATGTAACTATTATTCCACTATTTTTGTGACTATTACACAAAAAACACAAATAGCGCAAGGAAATGTTGCACACGCCAGATGAGCAATATTTCACACCTGGCTATTTACAATAGCCCGCAAGTCCTGCCCGGTTGAGGACGGTAATTTTGTTCGCGCCCAGAACCGCAATTAACTCCTGCTCTCGAAAAGAAACCATGACCTGGTTGACGCGCTTGCGCGAAGCGCCCACCAGGTCGGCGATGTCGCTTTGGGTCAGATGAATCGGAATCAGCACCGATTCGCCTTCGGCGTGCCCGTATTTTTCTGCAAATGCCAGCAATTGCCGCGCCACTCGTCCGTACACATCCAGCGTTGCCAGCGCCTGAATCAGCTCGTTGGCGAGGCGCACTCTCCCGGTGAGAATTCGCACCAGGTTTTGCGAGAGAACCGCAAATTTGCCCAACATTTCCTGAAAGGCGCTTCTATCCATCCACAGCAGCAGGCTATCTTCCAGGGCAATGGCGCTGGCGGAGCGCCCCACGCTATCTATCAGGCTCATTTCGCCCAGGGTGTCGCCTGCGCCCAAAATGGCAAGCACCACGTCCCGCCCATCTGCCTGCTCCACATGAATTTTGACCGTGCCATGCAAAATGATATAGACCGCCTCGCCGGGCTGTTCGGCGGTGAAGATGTCTTTTCCGGCGCTAAACAGGCGGCGGTGCGCTTTGCCTGCCACCCAACTCAGTTCGGCGGGGGTGAGCCCTTCAAAGAGAGGGATAAAATCTAACAGGTTGCGGGTGATGTCGGTGGGGAGGCTAGTCATAAGAATCATTGTACATCCTTTTTTCGAGGAGAAAACGCCCCAACCATGCCGGGCTGAGGCTTGGTTGGCGTTGCAAGGGGCAAACGCCCCTCGCCCAGTTGAACGTATTCGCCCTCTTTGGCGGCGAATGCCCCGGCGAAGGTTTGGCTAGCTTCGGTTTCCAATTTGGCGAGGGTGGCATCGTCATAGTTGGGGTCATGGTGAAAGAGCGCCAACCGCTCCACCTGCGCCGCTGCTGCCAGTTCGCAAGCCATTTGGGGGGTGGAGTGACCGAACCCCTGGGTGGCAGACCAGCCCTCCAGCCCGCGATAGTGCGCCTCGGAGTATTGAGCATCGTGGATGAGCAGGTCGGCGTTTTTGGCAAAAGCTGCCAGGCGGCGGTCTGTGCCGATGTAGCCCTCGGTGTCGGTGGCGTAGACAACGCTATAGCCGCGCCAACTGATTTTATAAATATAAACCCCGCCGGGGTGAGCGTAAGATTTCATCAGCCGAATTTGCAGGGCATTGGGGTCGGTTGGTTTTGCCAGGCGGGGCAAGCCGTCTTCAAACGAGATGACATCCGTCTCGTTGAGGGATTGAATTTCTTTGGCGGCGTTCATATCTCGCAGGCTGACGGGGAAGGCGGGGGGCATTTGGTTGCGAGATAGAAGTTCTTCCAGCGCCTGCTGCGAAGCGCCAGGACCAAACAGGTGCAGGCGGGCAGCCGGGTGGTATGCCGGGGCAAAAAAAGGAAAGCCCTGGGTGTGGTCGTGGTGCAGGTGACTGAAGAGAATGGTCGCCTGCACGCCTCGCCCGCTTTTTTGGGCTTGGCGCGCCAGCACGCGCCCCAGAGGGATGATGCCGGTTCCGGCATCCAGGATGATGGTTTGCCCGTCAGCGGTCACTTGCACGCAGGCGGTGTTGCCGCCGTAAAGGACGGTGGTATTGCCGGGGGTGGGGTAACTGCCGCGCACGCCCCAAAATTGAATGTTGAATGTTTCCTGCATGGCTGCCTCCTTCGCTTGTGTTTTCTTGCCTTCATTATCTTCTGGTGGGGCTGGCAGGCAAAGGAAAGATGACCCTTAAAAGGTGGGAAATGTTTCTCACCTGCGGGGGCTTGTTGTTTTTTCTCTGACAATGCACAGCCGAACAGGTGACGAGTCTCATATTGACTTTGGGCTTGCCATCATGTACCCTTAAGGCGCACGGTAAATAAAGGCGAACCCCAAAATGCTTTGTGCAAACACCATACTCTGTGAATAAAGCGGGCAACGTTCCGGTTGCCCGCTTATATTTTTTACCCAATCAGTCAATCTTCATCAGGAGAAAATTATGGCTGGACAAATCAATGCGTTTGAAATGGCTCAGAAGCAGTTTGACCATGTTTCCGGTTTGCTGAATCTGGACCCCCAAATTGCCGAAGTGCTGCGGTGGCCCATGCGGGAATATTCCTTCCGCATCCCCGTCCGCATGGATGACGGCTCTTTGCGTGTTTTTCAGGGTTTTCGCGTGCAGCACAATGATGCGCGTGGTCCCAACAAGGGTGGGATTCGCTTTCACCCCTCCGAAACCTTCGATACTGTTCGCGCTCTGGCGACCTGGATGACCTGGAAGTGCGCTGTGGCGGATATTCCGCTGGGCGGCGGCAAGGGCGGCATCATTGTAGACCCCTCCACCATCTCCACCAGCGAGAAGGAACGCCTGTGCCGGGGTTGGGTGGATGTGATGTGGAAGAACATCGGTCCGCGCAATGACGTTCCCGCCCCGGATGTTGGTACAACCCCGCAGATGATGGGCTGGATGATGGATGAATATTCCAAACTGGTGGGCGAATATACCCCCGGCGTGTTCACCGGCAAGCCCCTGGGCGGCGGCGGCTCTGAGGGGCGTACCGAAGCCACCGGCTACGGCGTTATCTACACCGTGCGGGAGGCAATGAAGCACCTGAAGATGGATTCCACCAAGGCGGTTGCCTCGTTGGAAGGTTTTGGCAACGTGAGCCAGTATGCCGCCATCGGTTTTGTGGAAATGCTGGGCGGGACAATCGCCGCCGTCTCCTGCTGGGATAGAGACGACCGCACCGCCTACACCTTTAGCCACAAAGACGGCGTAAACCCGCGCTTTTTGCTCTCCATCACCGACCAGTACGGGACGATTGACAAAGCCAAAGCCAAGGAAGCCGGGTATACCCTGGAAGATGGCGAAGCCTGGATTAGCAAGGATGTGGATGTCCTCATCCCCGCCGCCATTGAAGGGCATGTAAACGGCGAAACGGTGAAGAAGATTTCCAGCCGGGTGAAACTGATTGCCGAAGGCGCAAACGGTCCCTGCACCCCTGAGGCGGATGAGTTCTTCAAGGCGAATGATATCTTCAACATTCCAGACTTTTTGTGCAACGCGGGCGGCGTTACCACCTCCTACTTTGAATCGGTTCAGAACGATATGAACTATTACTGGACGAAGAAGGAAGTGCTGGAGCGCCTGGATACCAAAATGACCCAGGCGTTTGACGCTGTGCTGGAAATGAGCCGCCGAGAAGGCGTGTATATGCGCGATGCAGCCTACATGGTAGCCATTGACCGTGTAGTGAAAGCCATGCAGTTGCGCGGTTGGGTATAACCCTGCGAAAGTGAAAATAAAAAAGCTGTCGCTTTCGGGCGACAGCCTTTTTATTACAGGTTGCGAACTTCGTTGCAGCGCTCGCAGTTGGGGTTACTGCATAGCAAGTCTTTGGGATTGCGCTTCAGCCGCTTGTAAACCGTCTCAATCAGCGGGCGCATGGGGATGACGAGAACTTCAGCCTCTCCAATTTTCGTCCGTTGTGTAAACGCTTCCACATCTGGGGCGAGCGCCTGAAACCCCGCCGAACAACCGGGGAAACCCTCGGTCTGTACCACGCCCTCAGGTGTGAGCGCCCAGCGGGTGAACTGCCTGCGCCCGGCGAGTTTTTCTGCAAGGTGAATGGTGGTATTTGCGGTATGGTCTACGCCCAGAAGCAGGATTCTCCCTTCGCTTTCTGCCAACAGACGGATGGGCGCGAGGGGGTCTTGCAGGGTTTGGGCTGCCAAAGCGCGTTTGACATTGACCCCGGCAAAGGATTGGATGGGGTGCATGGAGCGCAGGGCTTCGGGGCGTTGGCGCAGGGCTTCGGGCAAAATTCCCATCATCCGGTCAGCAGGCAGGTGAGGGTGGTAGAACTCTGCCATTTTGTTCAGGTCTTGCTGCTGCCCGTAGGTGATTCCGTTATTGGGCGGACCGATGCGCGGGGTGAGCATGGTGTTGTAGGTGTGAGTCGGCATCATCAGCGCGGCTACGTTGGGGAGCAGGGCAGAGAGCAGGGTTTCGGCGCCGCCTTCAACGTGACCAAAGGCACGCAGGGAAGCGTGCGCCAAAACGGGGAATTGCTGAAGGCGAAGTTGCCCAAAGGTTTCTTCTAAACTGGCGTAGGTAAGGGGCATTTATTCTCCCTTCCAGGCGGGTTGGCGTTTTTGCAGGAAGGCGCTCATGCCTTCTTTTTGGTCGGCGGTGTTGAAGAGTTGATAGAAGAGGTCGCGCTCCAGGGGGAGTCCATTTTGCAGGGCGGGCGCCTGGGATGCCTGAATGGCTTGTTTGGCGGCGCGGACTGCCAGGGGGGCGCGTTCTGCCACTTGTTCCGCCAGCAGGAGGGCTTCTTCCCAATAACGCTCTGGCGGGTAAACGCGGTTGACCAAACCAAAGCGCAGGGCTTCTTCGGCGTGGAGCAGGCGGTTATTGAGGATGATTTCCATTGCCAGGGCTTTGCCCACCGCCAGGGTGAGACGCTGCGTACCGCCCGCGCCAGGGATAACCCCGATGGTGACTTCTGGCAGCCCAAATTTGGCGGTTTCGCTGGCAATAATCATGTCACATGCCAGGGCGAGTTCCAGCCCGCCGCCCAGGGCAAACCCGCTGACGGCGGCAATGAGGGGCTTGCGGACGTTTTGCAGGGAGTCGAAGAGTTCCACAAAGCCATTGAGACGCATTTCTTCTTCCGAGGCGGTTGCCATCGTCTTAATATCCGCTCCGGCGGCAAAGGCGCGGTCGGAGCCGGTGAGCAGGATGGCGCGGATGTTGGGGTCGCTTTCCAGGGCTTGCAGAGCGGCGCTGAGCTCTTTTAGCAGGTCGGTGTTGAGGGCGTTGAGGGCTTGCGGGCGGTTGAGGCGGATGATTCCTACAGATTGGCGAGTTTCGGTGAGGAGGTTAAGGTAAGACATGAGACTCCTGTAACGGGTTGGGCAAGGGCAAAAACAGGCAAGCGGAGGGTGATAAAATTCTGCCATGATTTTACCCCTCTGGACGACCGAAAACATTCTTTTAACCGTTTCACTTGCTCTTACCGCCGTTTTTATGGGTCTGAGCGAGCATCTTAACCTGTTTTCGCTGGGTTACAGCAAATTTCACACGGGCAGGGGCGTTCCCTCGCGGGTGGGGATGCTGACACTGTACAGCGTTCCGGCGTTGGCGGGGTTGGCGGCGGCTTTGCCTGGCATGGCTTCCGAGAGTTTGCCACAGCGCCTCCTTTGGGTTTTGGTGGTGGGGCATTTTGCCAAAAGAGCCCTGGAAGCGGCGTTTTTGCACCGCTATAGCGGGTCTATGCAGGTTTTTAGCGCCTTCGCCATCGGAACGTATTACAGCCTGATTGCCGCCGGTTTGGTCTGGCTACGCCTGAGCGCGGTTTACGCCCCCGACCTGTGGATGTGGCTGGGGGTGGGCTTGTTTGCCATCGGAGAGGCCGCCAACGGGTATCATCACTTGCTTTTGGCAAGGTTGCGCCAAAACAAAGCCGGGTATCACATTCCGCAGGGCGGTTGGTTTGCTTACGTGGTTTGCCCGCATTATTTTTTTGAACTGGTTGCCTGGCTGGGAATTGTTTTAGTCTCCCGTCACCTGTTTGCCGGGTTGGTGTTGTTGGCTATGACGGGCTACCTTGCCGCCCGCAGCCTTAAAACCCTTGCCTGGTATCGCCAAAAATTTACCCACTTCCCCAAAAACCGCAAAGCCATCTTCCCCTTCCTTTTCTAGCCCTTCCACCTATCACTTCCCAGGAGTCCCCATGCCCGCCCTTTTTTTTGAAGATTTTGAACTCGGACAAACCGTCACCTCCGCCGCCCGCACCATCACCGAACATGATGTCGTCACTTTCGCCGGGCTTTCCGGCGACTTTAACCAAATTCACACCGATGCAGAGTACGCCAAAAACAGCCTCTTTGGTCAGCGGGTGGCGCATGGCTTACTGGGGCTTTCGGTCGCCTCCGGGCTGGCTGTGCAGACTGGCATTTTGGGCGCCAACGTCCTCGCCTTCCGCGAGGTGGGCGAGTGGAAGTTTGCCAAGCCCGTCTTTTTGGGCGATACCATTCACGTCGTGATGGAAGTGACCGACACCAAGTCCATTGCCCGGCTGGGCGGCGGTAATGTCACCCTCAGCGTTAAGGTGAATAATCAGCGCGGCGAAACCGTGATGAAAGGGCTATGGACGGTTCTGGTCAAGTTCCGCCCTGCCTGAAATCCATGAACCCAGACCCCACCTCTCCAGACCCCAACGCCA
Organism: Anaerolinea sp.; assembly: GCA_020720965.1. Lineage (GTDB taxonomy): Bacteria > Chloroflexota > Anaerolineae > Anaerolineales > Villigracilaceae > UBA5195. The sequence continues at coordinate 6,361 of DYNS01000092.1, forward strand.
CCCGGCGGCTGCCCCCGGAAGAATTGCCTCAGCCGGATGCAACCCGCGCCTCCTCGCCTCTAAGCCAGTCTCAGACTGTTTTGCCCAACCAGGCAGGCTTTTCGCGCCGCCCCAGTCCCCCTTCCCTGTACCCGGAGCCGGATATGCCCCTGCCAGAGCGGGTGAACGAAATTGACCTGAACGCCACCCGTGTCAGCCCGGCAGCCACCCGCCCGCCCCGTCCGACCCGCCCCACCCAAGCGCCTGTTTCCTGGGGCTGTCTCACACGGGCGCTGATTATCAGCCTCTTCGGACTGGTCGCCCTCTTCCTTTTGGGCGCGGTTGTGGCAGTGTTGGCGTACTTCTCTATTGCCTCCAGCCTGCCCTCGGTGGAAGATTTGCGTGCCCGCGCCTCTCAATTTGAGACAACCCGCATTCTAGACCGCAACGGAAACACCCTCTACGAGGTGCTAGACCCCACCGCCGGGCGGCGCACCACCGTCAACCTGGCAGAAATCTCCCCCTACCTGCTTGCCGCCACCATCGCCACCGAAGATAAAGAATTCTACAACCACCCCGGCTTCGACCCGGTTGCCATTCTCCGCGCCCTGTGGAAGAACGTGGAAACCAGCGGAAGCGGACCCGGCGCCTCTACCATCACCCAACAGTTGGCGCGTGCCCTGCTCCTTTCTCCCGAAGAGCGGTTCGAGCGCTCCTACATTCGCAAAGTCCGCGAGATTATTCTGGCGGCAGAAATTACCCGTCGTTACAGCAAAGACGAAATTTTAGAACTCTACCTCAACGAAATCTACTACGGCAACCTCGCCTATGGCATAGAAGCCGCCGCCGAAACCTACTTTGGACCTGCCATAGACGGGCAATTAACCGGCACGCCCAACGGTTTGCTGGCAGACGACCTCAACCTGGCGCAAGCATCCTTCCTGGCGGGCTTGCCCCAATCCCCGGCGGTGTACGACATCCACACCAACCGCGAAGTGACGTTGGACAGGCAACGTGCCGTCCTCTCCCTGCTCTACGAACTGAGCGTGGAGAAGAACTGCATCACCGTCAGCAACAGCCCCCAACCCATCTGCGTCGATATTCCCTCCGCTCTGGATGCCGCCCGCGAAACCGAAGCCTTCCCCTTCCCCACCCCCAACATTCAAATGCGCTACCCGCATTGGGTGCAATACATCCGCGCCGCGCTGGAAGAGCAGTTTGATGCTCAAACCATCTACCGTTCTGGCTTCACTGTTTACACCACCCTGGACCCCGGACTGCAAGACCTCGCCCAAAGCCTGGTCACAAACCAGGTGACGGCGTTATATAACGAGGGGAAAAACGTCAAAAATGGGGCGTTGGTCGCCATTCAACCCGCCAGCGGGCAAATTTTGGCAATGGTCGGCTCGCCAGATTTTTATAACGATGCCATAGACGGGCAGGTGAACATGGCGATTAGCAACACCCGTCAACCCGGCTCCGCCATCAAACCCCTCACTTTTGTTGCCGCCTTCGAGAAAGGCTGGACTCCCTCTACCCTCGTTTGGGATGTCCCCAGTGCCTTCACCCCCTCCGGCAACCCAGACGACCCGCGTGAGCCTTACATCCCGGTCAATTACGATGGCAAATTTCATGGACCCGTCACCGTGCGGGTTGCCCTGGCAAACTCATACAACATCCCGGCGGTAAAAGCCCTGCAATTTGTGGGCATCTACGATGACCCCAACACCCCCGCCAGCGAAGGGCTGATAGGCTTGGCAACCCGCCTCGGCATCACCAGCCTCACCCGCGATGACTACGGTCTCGCCCTTACCCTCGGCGGCGGCGATGTTTCGGCGCTGGAACTGACTGGCGCTTTCGCCGTCTTCGCCAACGGCGGCAAGCGCGTGCCTCCGGTTGCCATCCTTAAAATTGTGGATACCGACCAGCAAGTTGTGTACGAACACCAACCCCCGCAAGCCGAGCAGGTTATCCGCGCCGAACACGCTTACCTCATCTCCTCCATCCTCTCGGATAACGAAGCCCGCCGACCCATGTTTGGTAGCCAATCTGCCCTGGCTTTGCCCTTTCCGGTTGCCGCCAAAACAGGCACAACCAACGACTTTAGAGATAACTGGACAGTCGGCTACACCAGCGACCTGGCAGTCGGTGTTTGGGTGGGCAACGCCGACTATACTCCCATGCAAAACACCACCGGCTTAAGCGGAGCCGCGCCCATTTGGTCCCAATTTATGAGCCAGGCAGCCCCCTCCCTCGCGGAATCCGGCTACCCTTCCGGCTTTGCCCGCCCCAGCGGGATTGTGGATAAGGTCGTGTGCGCCATTTCCGGGGCAGAACCATCCCAATGGTGTCCCGAACAACGCGCCGAGGTCTTCGCCGCAGACCAGCCTCCCTTGCCCGCCTCCGAAGACCTGTGGAAACAGGTCGTGGTAGATACTTGGTCTGGCGCGTATGCCACCGAAGCCTGCAAAGACTTTGTGGATGACAAACTCGCCCTCAACGTAACCGACCGCGAAGCCCGTTACTGGCTGCGAAAGGAAGACCAGGGGCAGGCATGGGCAAAGCAAATGGGCTTCGACCGCCCCGTCTTTTTTGTGCCGGACGAAGACTGTAGCGCATCCACCCCTCGCGCCAGCCTGCAAATCAACCTTGCGGAGGGCGCTCTCCTTCAGCAGGAAAAGATAGAAGTCGAAGTGCAGGCAGATGCCACCAATGGGTTGGAGCGCTGGCGACTGGAATACGCCCCCGGAGACGACCCCGCCGAAACCGACTGGAAACTGCTGATAGAAAGCGACCAGCGCGTCCCCAGCCTGCTGCCAGTCCTTACCTGGAATTTGGCGCAAACCGGCAACGGGCGCTACACCCTGCGCCTGCGAATGGAAAGCCAGAGCGGCGGCTATGCCGAGCGGATTTTGCACATCAAAATAGATTACACCCCCCCCACCGTCACACCCACACAAACGCCCCTCCCGCCGACAGAAACCCCCACCCTGCCGCCGCCCACCGAAACCGAAACCCCCCTCCCGCCGACAGAGACA
>DYNS01000093.1 GCA_020720965.1 Anaerolinea sp.
CAACTCAGCACAAGAGTCGTCCAAACCGAAAAACCCTCCGAGGCAGCCAGCGTCATTGTAGAAACGGCATACCAAATGAGCAAGGGAGATGCCGGGGGTATCATCCTGCTCTCCAAAGACGGTCACATCGAAGCCCAAATGCAGATAGACCGAAACGGACTCAACCCCCAAGCCGCACACCCCGCTGCCCTCATCCAACAAGCCCTGGAAGCCCGCCAAACCCTCATCTTTGCCGGACCCAACGACACGACCAGAGTCTGCATCCCCCTGCAAACCCCCCGCCGCCAATATGGCGCACTTTGGATAGACATAGAGGAAGAAGACTGGTCTAACACCCGCTTTACAGACAACATGCACACCCTCGCCAACCAGGCAGCCATCGCCCTGGAACGCAGCCTGCTCCTTACCGAAACCCGCCAACAAGCCCAGGAAATTAAAGAAGCCTACCTGCAACTGGAAAACACTTACGACCAAACCTTGGGCGCTCTTTCCTCCGCGTTGGATGCCCGCGACCGCGAAACCGAAGGGCACAGCCTGCGGGTTGCCAGAGTCGCCTGCCTGCTGGGGCGCAAAATGGGACTGGACGATGAACAAGCCAAAATTATGGAAAGAGGCGCCATTCTGCACGATATTGGCAAAATTGGCATCAGCGACAGCATCCTGCTCAAACCCGGTCCCCTTACCCCGGAAGAATGGGCGCTCATGCGCCAACACCCGGATATTGGCGCGCGCATCATTGAAAATATCCCCTTCCTCAAAGAAGCCCTGCCCGTCATCCGCTATCATCAGGAGCGCTGGAACGGCAGCGGATACCCCATCGGACTCATCGGGACAGATATCCCCCTCATGGCAAGGATTTTCGCGGTTGTAGATGCCTTCGATGCCCTCACCAACGAGCGCCCCTACCGCAAACCCATCAGCCACCCCGAAGCCTTTGCCTACCTGCGAGAACAAGCCAGCATCCTCTTTGACCCCCAAGTGGTGGAAACCTTTATCCAAACCATGCAAGAGAACCCGCCCCAAGCCTGAGCCATGTTCAAAAACCCCGCGCCGCCCCAAGACTTATCAGACGAGAACGCCAAATCCATCATCACCCCTGGGTTTGCAGCGCTCATCCTGCAATCGGTTCTTGTCATCCTGTATGCCGCCTTTTACCAAACTGCGCCGGGGGGGCAAAACATGCTCTTCTTGGGCATTATCAGCCTCCTATATTCTTCCACCCTGCTATGGCTCTTGCATTACAGCCCGCCCAATTTGCAAAAATGGCAAAATTACATCAGCATTGGCAATGGCATTGCCACAGCCATTGGGCTATGCGCCCTGCCAGAACAAATTAACGTCATCCCCCTTACCAGCCTCGTCATCGTTGCCACCATCACGACCATCCTATGGAGCGAGCGCCAAACCGCCTTTTACATTGGGCTTGCCTTCTTTATTCACATTGGCTACACGATAACTATCAAAAACGGGCTGGCATGGGAGCATATTCTGCATCATGGCGGCGCGCTCGCCCTCACCATCGTCCTGGTCGTCATCCTGGAACGGCTCAAAAACAGTCACAGCACGCACACCAACCGCTTGCAAAAGATTAACGCCTTCGCCCGTCAACTTTCCAGCACGCTGGAGATGGAAGAGATTATGCCCATCATCGGCGATGCCCTCTCCAAAGCCCTGGAAGCCGAAACCTACTTTTTAGCAACGGTGGAAGGCGAAACCTTGCAAGTTCACATGATGTATGACGATGGGAAATTCTTCAGCGACACCAGCCTACCGCTTAAAGGCAGCCTCTCCAGCTGGGTCATTCGCAACCGCCGCCCTCTCTTCATCCCAGACCTGCGACACGGCGTAAATCTGGAGGGCGTGCAAACCATCCTCACCGGCAACAACCGCGACAACATCTGTTGGATGGGCGCTCCCATCCTGGCAGAGCATGTGACCGGCATTATCGTTGTCGCCAGTTACGCCCCCAACCGCTTCGACCGCAACGACCTGGAACTGCTGGAAAACCTGGCACAGCAAGCCGCCATTGTGCTGGATAACGTCTTTCACCATACCCAGGTGACGGAGCAAGCCCGCCGCGACAGCCTGACCGGGATTCTGAATCACAGTCACATCGTCCGCACCCTGCGCCAGGAAGCCGAAAAAGCCCAGCAAACCGGGCAATCTCTTAGCCTGGTGATGTTGGATATTGACTACTTTAAGCAATATAACGATAATTTTGGGCATCAAGCCGGGGATGAGGTGCTGATAGCCCTCAGCCGCACCCTGCAAAATCATCTCCGCCAACAGGATGCGGTGGGGCGTTGGGGCGGCGAGGAATTTACGATTGTTCTGCCCAACACCCATGGCAGGCAGGCTGGTGAAATTACCGAGCGCATTCGGGAGACGATTCATACCCTGGCAATTTACGCTTCCAATGGCAAGGTGCTGCCTTTCCCAACCATCAGCCAGGGCGTTGCCGTTTTCCCCGCCGAAACCGAGGATGTGGATAAACTCATCAGCCTGGCAGACCAAAGGCTGTACATTGCCAAAGAGCGGGGGCGCAATCAGATAGAGCCGCCGGTAAGCCATTGGGACAGGATGTCGGAATAGGGTACAGAGGCAGGTTTCAGTCTGAGAGGGTTTGTTTTAGGGCGGCGAGGGTGGTTTGGATGGCGCTATCCTCCAGCCAGTAATGAGTTACCAAACGAAATTGGCGGGGTCCGCTGGAATGAATGAGAATCCCCTGCACTTGCATTTTCTGCTCTATCTCTTGCACGCTCCAACGACAGGTTGGCGCGAGGGAGAAGTACACCATGTTGGTGGCAGGCGGGTTGGGGTCTGGCAGAATGTGGGGCAGGCTGGCAAGCCCCCGATACAGGGTTTGAGCGCGAGCGTGGTCTTCGGAGAGGCGGCTGACCATGCTTTGCAAGGCAATAATGCCAGCGGCGGCAAGGATGCCCGCCTGACGCATTCCGCCGCCCAGGTGCTTGCGGAGTTTGCGGGCGCGGGCGATGAAGGGGCGGGAGCCGCATAAAACCGAGCCGACCGGGGCGCATAAGCCTTTGGAAAGGCAAAACGTGACCGAATCGACCGGGGCGGTGAGTTGCCTGGCTTCTATGTTTTGGGCAGCGGCGGCGTTGAAGAGGCGTGCGCCGTCCATGTGAACGACGAGTTCGCGCTCGTGGGCAAAGTCGGCGAGGGATTGCAGGTAGGAGGGGGTTTGCCACACGCCGCCGCAGCGGTTGTGAGTGTTTTCGATTTCGATGAGGCGGGTGACGGGTTCGTGGTCGTCTTCCGGCAGGCGCAGGGCTTCTTCGATGTCCTGAAGGGAGAGGGAGCCATCCGACTGTTCCATAATTTGGGCAGAATGAATGCCGCCAAGAGTGGAGATGCCGCCACCTTCGTATAAAAAGGTGTGCGAGCGTTTGCCCATAATCACTTCGTCTCCGCGCCCACAGTGGGCGAGGATGGCGGCGAGGTTGCCCATCGTGCCGGAAGGGACAAAGAGGGCGGCTTCTTTGGCGGTGAGGCTGGCGGCGAGTTCTTGCAGGGCGTTGACGGTGGGGTCGTCTCCGTAAACGTCATCGCCGACCGGGGCGGCTGCCATTGCCTCGCGCATGGCGGGGGTGGGTTGGGTAACAGTGTCGGAGCGCAGGTCTATCCAGTTCATGGGTTGTCCTTTCTTCAGGCGCGGCGCAGTTGTGCCAGGGTTTCTTCCAGCGCCGGGTCTAGCGGGGCGGTGAAGGTGACGGGGGTTTTCTCGCCAGGCAGGGTAATTTCCATCTTCCAGGCGTGCAAAAAGTGCCGCGCCAGGGGCAAAGAGGCTTTGCGATGCCCGTAAAGCGAATCGGCTACGATGGGGCAGCCGAGGAAGGCGCAATGCAAGCGCACCTGATGGGTGCGCCCGGTGTGGGGATAAAATTCTAACAGGGTGTGATGGGGAAAATTTTGCAGGGTTTTGTATTCACTAATGGCTTCTCTGCCCTTAGGGGGGTGGACAATTGCCATTTTTTTGCGGTTGTGCGGGTCGCGCCCGATGGGCGCTTCGATGCGCCCGGTGGGGGTGGGGGGGATGCCGTCTACCAGGGCGAGGTAGGTCTTTTGCACCAACCTTTGGCGGAATTGCTCTTGCAGCCAGCGCATTGCCTGGTCGTTTTTGGCAACCAGAATCAGCCCGGAGGTGTCTTTGTCCAACCGGTGAACGATGCCGGGGCGTTCTTCGCCGCCGATTCCTTCAATATCCGGGGCGTAACCGAGAACGGCGTGGACAAGGGTTCCGCTGTCGTGTCCGGCGGCGGGGTGAACAACCATTCCGGCGGGCTTGTTGAGCAGAAGCAGGTCCTGGTTTTCAAACAACACTTCCAGCGGAATAGATTCCGGCTGCAAGCCGGTCGGCTGGGGCGGGGGAATGTGAACTTCAATGCGCTCACCACCTTCCAGCCGCAGACCGCCTTTGGCGGCGGGGGTTCCATCCACCAGCACAAATCCATCCGCAATCAGCCCTTGCAGGCGGGCACGGGAGAATTCGGTCAGTTGGGCGGTGAGAAATTTATCCAACCGTTCTGATTCGGTTTCGGTAAATCGGAGGGTTTCTATGCGGTCACTCACTGGCGGGGCTTTCTTGCGGAGGAAGGGCTTTATTTTTGGCTTCTTGCTGTTCTTTGTACCAAATTCCGGCGAGGAGAAACAAAACCCCAACCGTAATGCTGGAATCGGCGATGTTGAAGACCGGGAAGTTGCCCACAGAGATGAAGTCTGTTACCCGCATATCAAAGAGAAAGCGGTCTATCACATTGCCCAGAGCGCCGCCCATTTGCATCCCCATTGCCAGGCGCATCCACCAATCCGAGGCTTCCACCTGAGGGTAGTAGTACACAATCAGCCCTGCCACCACAAAAGCCAGGATGCTGAAAATCCAGCCGTAGCCTTGCAACATGCCAAACGCCGCGCCGGTGTTGTACCAGTGAATGATGCGGGCATAAGGAAAGAGAAACTCCCACCCGGCGGGCAGCCAAGCCCCACCCTGGGGAATGTTGGTTCGCACCAGGTGTTTTGTCCACTGGTCCAGGGCAATGACCATGCCAGCGGTGATAAAAAGGGGCGCGTAAAGACGTATTTGTTTCAAAATTCCTCCGGGGTTGGTTGCATTATTCGTCTTCGGTGAGAAAGACGCGGGGGACACGGGCGGCGATGTTGGTCATCACCTCGTAGGGGTTGGTTCCTGCCCAGGCGGCAAGGTCTTCCGGGCTAATCTTTTCCCCGCTGGAGGCTTTGCCCAACAAAATCACTTCATCCCCCAGGGCGGCAGGGTCGTTTTGCAGGTTTGCCATACACTGGTCCATGCAAATGCGCCCCACTTGTTGATATTTTTTGCCATTGACAATGATTTTCGGCTGATTCGTCATCCTGCGGAAGTAGCCATCTGCATACCCGCAGGGAATGGTGACGACCCGCGAATCTGCCTCCGTTGCCCAAAGCGAGCCGTAACTGACGGGACTTCCGGCGCGGGTAATTTTGCTATACACCACCTGAGATTTCCAGGTGGCGGCGGGTTCCACCTGCACCGAGCGCAGCGCGGAATCGTCCGGGTAGATTCCATAAAATAGAATACCGGGGCGCACCATATCAAAGTAACTTTGGGGCAGGTTGAGAATGGCGGCAGAATTGGCGGCATGTACCAAGGGCGGACGCGGCAGGTTGTTGCGCTCGTACCATTGTAGGGTTTCTTCAAAGCGGGCAAGTTGCTGGCTGGCGTAAGCGTAGAGCGGGTCTTGGGGCGCGGAGGGGTCTTCCAGCGTTTCGGAATTGGCAAAATGGGTATAAATTCCCTCCACCCTCAGGTGCTGGCAAGCCGCCGCCTCCCGCAGCAGAGATTCGGCTTCGTACCAGCGCACCCCGGCGCGTTCCATGCCCGTATCAATCTTGAGATGGACGAGAATCGGTTCGCCTGCGGCGGCGCTGGCTTGCTCGGCGGCGCGTAGCACGAGCGGCTCCGAAACCGTGAGGGTGAGGCGATGTTGCAGAAAAAAGGGGACATGCTCCGGCAGAGTCCCGCCCGCAACCAGGATGGGGCGGGTAATCCCCATGCGGCGCAGGGCGATGCCCTCATCCAGAACAGCGACCCCAATGTAGTCCACATACTTTTCAATGTAAGGCGCAACGCCTTCCAAGCCGTGTCCGTAGGCATTGGCTTTCAGCATCACCAAAACGCGGGCGGGGTGAACCCTGGCGCGAATGGCTTGAACATTGCGCCGCAACTGAGAAAGATTGATGACCAAATGGGTGGGGCGGAGGGGGGTGTTCATGGCGGGTATTGTATCATTGGTTGAGTTTGCTATAATTTACCCACCCCAAAGGATTTTTTATGAGCGCTTCCTCTTATTCCATCTTGCATTCCGATTCTTTTGCCGCCAATGAACGCGGCGTTTTAAGCCAGGAACAACGCTCATGGCTTAAAAAAATGGGCAACCAGAGCCTCCTCCGAGCCGTTTTTCTGACAATTGCCTTCGGCATGACCGGCTGCTTTCTACTTGTGCCGATTTTTCTGAGCAGACCCCAGGGCGATGTAACCATCTTCCTTCTCTTCATCGTCATCGCCATTTCCAGCCTGCTGACGGGCGGCTTTGTCATGTCCACCGTTCTGCAACGAGAAATTCCCCTGCAAGCCGTGTGGGAAAGTCGCAACCCCAGCCTGCGCCAGGGGCAGGGCAGCCTCGTTTTTGATAAAAACCGTTATGCCCTGCAAGACTCCCTCCGCACCTACCCTTTGCCAGCCAGCGCCACAAATAGCGGACTGAAACCTGGGGGCGTGTACCGTTTTTACAGCCTGGAGCAAAGCGGGCTGGTCTTAAGCGCCCAGGAGGTCTTTGCCCCCAACCCGGCGCAAACCCGAAACGCGGTGCAAGAAGCCCTCTGCCGGGCAAACCGCTTTAGCCCGGAGGAATTGGAAAGCAACAAAGCCGAAGAAATCAGCCTCTCACAGCGCAAAAAGCTGTTGCCTCAACTGCTGGGCGGGCTTGCCATTGGCGCTTTCCTGCTCTTCATCCTCCTGGCTTTATCTCCAGAACTGAGCGCCATAGACGACCAGGAAAGCCTGCGCGATATTCTCATTCCTATTGTACTGTTTGGCTTCTTTCTGCTCGTGGGCGGCATTGTGTTTGCCCGCGCCCTGTTAGACGCTCTGGAACAAAGCCCGCACATTGCCGAGGGAAAATGCCGCCGCGAGAAGCGCATCACCGGCGGAAAAAACCGCCGAGTGGAATATTTTTACGTGCTGGATACCCTAAAACTCCGGGTGAACGAAAACGGTTACAACGCCCTAATTGACGACCTGTCTTATCGGGTTTATTATCTGCCTCGCACCAAAATTTTATTAAGTATAGAACCCCTGTCTCAATCCCTGTCCCCAGACCCCTTAGGAGCATACAACGCATGACAACCCCCGCCCCTCGCCGCATCTTCCTCTCCTGGGAAGAGGTAGACCGCCTGATAGACAAACTCCTGCCCCAGTTCCGGCGCGAATTTGAAGCCATGGTCCTCATCACACGCGGCGGAATCATCCCCGGGGGCCTGTTGGCGGAGGCAATGGGCATCACCCACGTCCTCACCGCCGCAGTAGACTTCCCCTTTGAAGCCAGCCGCGACCAAAAACTAATGGCTTGGCCCCAATTCATTCAATTCCCCGCCGAAGAGCAGCTGCGCGGACGCGCCACCCTGCTGGTAGATGACGTTTGGGGCTCCGGGCGAACCATCACCGCCGTAAAAAACCGCGTCTCTGCCGCCGGGGGCTTTGCAGAAACCTGCGTACTGCACTTTAACCCCTACCGCAGCCTCTTCGTAAACGCCAAACCAGATTATTACGCCGATGTAACCGATGCCCGCATCCTCTACCCCTGGGAGATAGACCGGGGCGCAGACCGCGTCCTACTTGGCGAAGGAGACCGCCTTTGAAACCGAACCGCCTGCCAATCGCCTCCGCCCTGCTGCTCGTTTTGGGGCTGGTGTGGATATGGCTCTCCGCCGTCCCGGATGGCGCAACCACCTCCGGTCAAATCCCCGCCCCCCAGGCGGGTTTTCTCGCCCCCAACTTCAGCCTCTCCACCCCCCAGGGCGACTCCATCACCCTCTCAGACCTGCGCGGCAAGGTCATCCTGCTCAACATTTGGGCAACCTGGTGCCCACCCTGCCGCGCCGAAATGCCCGCCATGCAAAACACCTACCAAGCCCTGCAAGAACGCGGATTCATCGTCCTGGCAGTCAATTCCACCTTCCAGGACACCCCGGCAAAGATTGAACCCTTTTTGCAGGAATACGGGCTAACCTTCCCCACCCTCTTAGATACCAACGGCGATGTAACCCGGCTCTACCAGGTGCAATCCCTACCCACCTCCTTCTTCATAGACAAAAACGGAATCATCCGGGAGGTCGTTGTCGGCGGACCGATGGCAGAAGCCCTGCTATACAGCCGCGTAGAAAACCTGCTCAACGAGGCACCCTAATGCTACCCGTATTGCAACTTGGTCCCCTTGCCCTGCAAATGCCGGGGCTGATGTACCTGCTTGGGCTTTGGTTGGGGCTGGATGCCGCCGAAAAAATGGCAACCCGGCGCAGAGAATCCTCCGAAACCCTTTACAACCTGGTCATCACAGCCCTCATCGCGGGCGTACTCGGTGCCAGGCTCGGCTACGCCGCCCAATACCCCAATGCCTTCCTCCAATCTCCCGCTAGTCTGCTCTCCCTCAACCCCGGCTTACTAGACCCCTTCTTCGGGTTCGCCGCCGCCCTGCTCGCCGCCCTCGTTTACGGCAACCGCAAACGCCTCTCCTTTTGGAAAACCGCCGATGCCCTCACCCCCTTCTTTGCCGTCTTCATGGTCGGCGCAGCCCTCTCGCACGCCGCCTCCGGGCAGGCATTTGGCGCAGAAACCGACCTACCTTGGGGCATTTTGTTATGGGGCGCAAAACGTCATCCCTCCCAATTTTACGAACTCGCCGCCGCCTTGCTCACCCTGTGGGGAGTAACACACCTCGCCAACCGGCAAAATCTCCGCCCCGGAAGCCTCTTTCTGGCATTCAGCAGCGCCAGCGCCAGCGCGGCTCTCTTCCTGCAAGCCTTTCGCGGCGACAGCGCCCTGCTCCCCGGCGGCATCCGCACCGAGCAGCTCATTGCCTGGCTGCTCCTCGCCGCCGCCCTCTTTTTCCTCAATCGCCTCTACCGCCCCCAAAATGGATAAAATTCTCCTGCGCGACCTGCGCGCCAACGGCATTTTAGGCATTTACCCGCAAGAACGAACCACCCCGCAAGCGATTCTCCTCAACGTCACCCTCTACCCCCCCACCCGCCCCCCCAACACCCCGGACGAA